>CAYSMP010000211.1:0-6004 GCA_964432215.1 uncultured Sangeribacter sp. | reverse complement strand
GGATGGCTATGAGGATATCCTTGCCTACGGAGTCATTCTCGAGAGGGACGATACTGTAGCCTATGCTCACGAGACTATCTACAATCTCGCTGTCGCTCTTCGGACGCACAAATCGTTTTGTAGCCACCACATCAGCTTTAAGCAGTGAATCTCCCGCAAGAGCCATACCTGCTGAATCCAACGGAATTGTCAACGCCACAGAATCCACAGGAAGTGCCGGTATCGTATCACCGGGCAGTTGCTCCTCCGGAAGATCTATAATCACGTTATCTTCCGTTGGCACTGTGTCTGATGGCTGCCCGAATACCTTTTGGAGCCGATAGCTGCCAGGAGTATACTTCTCATCGCCGTTGAAGTCCTCATAGAGTCTTGCATAATATTTTCCGGCGTCGATTCCTTCAAATTTGGCTACTCCATCCTCTACAGGAGCCGTGTATTTCGGCTTGTCTGAAGAAAGGAGCTGCACGAAAGCCGGGATACCAGGGTCTAAACCCTTGATAGTGATCTTAAGGTTAGACAGATCATCAGCGCTCTTCGTCTTGAATTCTAATTCCAGCTTGTCGCTGTTGATGCCGTAGATATCCGTAGCGGCGAGAGAGTCGATTGAAAGTCTGTAGGCAGCTCCCCTCTCCCATGGATATTTTATGATAAACCTCCGCTCAGAAAGCGTATCTGCCTTTTCCAGATGGTATTCACCCTTCACTGGCAGCCAGACAGTGTCCGGTCGCGTCTCAAGTCGGAATGCATCAGGGTCAATACGCGAAAGCGGAACCGGCACTTCGAGAGCCAGAGGGCGAGTAATGTCATTCTCCGGACCCTTGGCAGTGAAAGAGAATGTCACAGGCTTAGGCTTTTCAGACTCTTCTTCGTCTTCATTACCTTTTATTTCCGACTTTACATTTTCCAGTGAATCTGTCGGTAGCCCTGCGATGGAATCGGATAGCAATTCCATTTCCTTGGCATCCTTCTCTTTCTTAGAATCCTCCTTTTTCTTGTTAGATTTCTTTTTTTTCTGGCCTTTCTTCTTTTGTCCCTGCTCCTTCGGCTTCATGAGCTTCACCGTGTCGTTGACTATTGTCTCTATGCCTGTAAGAAGTTCCACATTGGAATACTTCAAGGCCAATTGTAGGGTGTCTCTGGTGGCAAGTTCACGCGGCAACCAGAATGTCAGGGTGTCGTTGCCGATGGTGCACTCTCCCCTCAGTGGGTCAGGGAAGGCCTCGTCGTCGGCTATCTTTATCGAAGGCTGTATCTTTGAAGGAGAATTGAATATAAACTGAAGCCTTGTTGAGTCGGGACGCGTATAGCTTACGAGATATTGAGGCTTGAGTCCGGTGTTGAACATACGCAGAAGCACATTGTTGGGAAGGAACCGCGTGCGTTCTCGCTGTACGATCGTATCTACAGCTCCCGTATATAGGTCGCGGATGGTGTCATTGGTCAATACTCTCTCGCAAGTAGGCCGTATCGTATCTTCAAACCATGCGATATCTTCTTCCGGATTGGCATAGTGCTTGTCGTTGTCAAGGTCCTTGAGTGCGAAAAGCCGATAAGTGGTATCCTGCAGCCCGCGGATGATGAAGCGTCCATATTCGTCTGTGCGGGCCAGACGCTCCATAGGCATACGGATAAAGGCTGAGTCTTCCTTTGAGATGTATGCACCAACGAAGACACCCTGCTGAGGCTCCATGTCTTCCGCCCCGAGCACCATGCCGGAGATGCGGAGCGAATCGAGCGTAGGTCCCGTAGAGAAAGTATAGGCAAATCCGGAGAGCTTATTGGCTTCATTATTGTCCTCGATGGCATCCCCGAAGTCGATAGTATATGTTGTGTTGGGAAGCAGGGTATCGGTGATATTGACCACGACGCGCCGCCCGCGTGTGGAAACTCGCGGGGTAGATGCTCCAGGTGGCGACAGCACCACCTTCTGAAAAGCATCTTTGACGTTGACCAGCTCATTGAAATCTATATATATGTTGCTCGGGTCCACATTGACAGAGCCGGGAGACGGAGTAGCGCGCACAAACCGTGGCGGATCCTCGTCGCGCGGGCCACCGGATGGATTGCCTATGGACGCGCACCCCCACAGCATCCCGAGGAAGCTGAGGGAAGCACCCAACACTCCGATATGTTTCTTAAATGATGTATGCATCATGTCAATTCATAAATTTATCATTTATCATTGATTCGGTATTCAGGCGGCAATATCTTGCGCGGGTCGGCAGTGTCGGCCCTGACCACTATCATAGTCTCCTCCCCTTTCCAGGGCAAAGGGGAATTATACATTTCGTATTCCACTCTGACCGGCACACACCCAAGCATCATCCTTTTCATCTTAGCAGCCAGGGAGTCGCTTGCCACGCTGAAGCGGACCTCCTCGAAATAAAATGGATTTGGATCGCCAAGCTCCTTATAAGGGATCATAGTCCCCTCGAAGGTCTTGATGAGTGAGCCGCGCCTCTCCATATTCTTAATATAGCCGTATTTTACAGCACTGTCAGAATATGGTCTGAAAAACCATATCCACGCCCATATCGTCAGTGCCATCAAGACGATTGCCAATGCAAGTTTCCACTTCCATTTCTTCCCGGGGGTGGGTATAATGCCGCTGAGTGGCGACTCTTCTTCTATCCAATAGTCCGGATCCTCCGGATCAAGTCTGGGAGCCTTCGGAACCTTGACCACCGGTGCAGGCTCAGTGTCGGAATCGAAATAATCGTTGTCTTCCTCTTCCTCAGCATCCCTGTTCCTGCCAAACAATCTCTCCCGGCGCGACTTAGGGGGTTCCTTCGGTTCCGGATCGGAATAGTAGTCTTCAGGTTCTCCATCATCATTATGCGCGGTCTCCTCCTCCCCGGTTGTCTCTTCATGGTAGGAGTCATCATAACCTGCCGGTTGGTATCCGGGGTCATGCGGATCATATGTGTTCCATTCCGGCTTGCTGTCGTCTGAACTCAGTTCAAGCTCGTCGTCCCAGAGGTCGTTGTCGTCCTCATCGTAGAAATATCTTTCATCATCATTTCTCATACGCCAATCCCCTGTTTAAGCTGTCTGCCCCCTCTTGGGGAGGTGGCTCCAATCCAGACGGCTGTGAATATTCCAAGTATTATCAGCATCACTGTCTGTCCGCTCCATTGCAGTATAGAGAAGGCGGCTCCTTCTACATCGGCTACACCATATATTGCAAGTCCGAACATTATTGCTATATTCCATGGCCCCAATCCTCCGTTGCTCGGCACAGCCATGCCGATTGAAGAAAACACAAATGCCACAAGGCATGGAAGCAGCCCGTAGGCCAGCTCCGGCTGCATGCAGAGGGCTTTCGTAAAGCTGAAAGCATAGAAAGCCACATAAAGCTGTATGAAATAGCATCCCCAAATGGCAAACGTAAGCATCATGAATCTCCATCTTCCGGGCATAGTGGCCGTAACGGCAAATCCTCTCCATATCTCACCCATCCATTTCCTAAGTCTTGCGACAAATGGTGTGTCTCTGAATCTATGAAGCAGCCACCATACTGCTCCGGCTCCGGCCAGAAGCCCTCCCCATACCAGCGGGGAATATAGGAGCCGGAGTATTCCTTCTCCTATAGGATACTTCGACATAAAGGCAACGAGTGCGGGAGCGGCGATGACGAATGTCAGCAGTATAAGCAGAAGCACCATCAGGGAGTCGGCCATACGGTCGGCCACCATGGAGCCCATGACAGTAGTGAATTTAGCGTCAGACCGCTTGGCAACGAAAGTGCATCTCCAAAGCTCCCCGAGCCTAGGAAGCAATAGATTGAGCGCATAACAGCCAAATACGGCACATGTCAGCTCCATCAGCGTAGAGCCTACATGCAGCGCATCAAGCTGTAAACGCCAGCGCATCGCCCTGAAGACATGGGAAAAAATACTGATGCCCATAGCCGCCAGTATCCACCAATAGTCAACTCCGTGACTTACGATTTCCATCGTCTGCCCAAAGTCAACTTTGTGGAAAAGCCACCATATCAGCACTGCCGACAGCAGCACTGGCAGTATGTATTGCAACGCTTTCTTCATTCGTAAAATTACTTTATTTGCATAGCGTGTGTAGCCCTGCGCAATCAAACTTGACCTGTCAGGGTACCATATATTTCAAAAGCACTCCTGATCTCTTCTTCCGTAGGATACATATCCCATTTTGGAGTCCCGATTCCGTCGAGCAAAGTGAAATTGATGCGGTCTGGCGAAGCATTCTTTTTGTCGTGGCGCATCAGCGAAATGAGGGTGTCGATATCCGTACACTTCACTCCGGCCGCTGGATACGATTCCTTGAGCATCGTCGCATAAGGATACAAGGCCGACGAAGGGAGCAGGCTGCGTCCTTCGCCACAAGCCGTAGCAGAAAGCACCATCTCCCAGAGCAATCCATGCGCCACCGCAATACCGTGCGCAACTGGATGCCCGTTGATGAGGGCATACGACTCGATGGCATGCCCGGCCGTATGTCCGAAGTTCAGTATCTTGCGTTCCCCCTTCTCTTTGGGGTCGCGGGTAGTGACACCCGTTTTGATCTCTATGCATCGCATGATCCAGGGCAGCAGAAGGCGTGGCTCAGCAATATAACGGTCTATATCAAGCAAAGCCTCATACATCTGAGGGTCGGCAATGAGCGCAGTCTTGAGCATCTCTGCATATCCCGACAGGAGCTCCTCACGCGGAAGCGTATCAAGGGATTCAGGGATAATCACCACGTCCTTGGGCATCGAAAAAACTCCTATTTCATTCTTCAGTCCGTCAAGGTTGATAGCGGTCTTCCCTCCGGTGGCAGCATCCACCATGCCGAGAAGTGTAGTGGAGACGTTTATGCAGTCAATCCCACGCTTGAATGTAGCAGCGGCAAACCCTCCGAGATCCGTGACCATCCCTCCGCCAATGCAGAAGAGAGTGGAACGACGGGTGGCCCCGTCGGTTGATAGCATCCGCCACACTTTCATCAGCGAATCTATATCCTTATGATCGTCGCCCGCCGGAATTACGCAACGCGGAGCCCTACCTAAAGCAGGTATCTGTTCAGCAAAGCGGTCTACGACAAGTGCAGAAGTATTGGAGTCAGCGATTACGAATGGTGACTCCGCATTTATAAAGTCAATCACCAAAGGAAGTATATCAGCAAACTCATCCATAGAAGGGAATATACCCCACGCCTTCTCCTCTTCAAAATTCTTTTTTGGGATAGGCCCCGTACACACGGCCATAGTGCGTATACCTGCAGCCACACCCGCGCGCACGCCAAGGGGAGCATTTTCAATCACGATCGCCTCCTCAGGCCTCACCCCGGCCTTCTCTAAGCCACGGAGGTACGGTTCAGGATCAGGCTTACCTTTATTCACATCGTGGGCAGTCACCATCATACCCTCAGCAAACACATCAGGATAATCCTTTCGTATATTGTCGATAAGCGAAGCCTGGCCGCTTCCAGTCACGAGAACGCACTTGATGCCCCGCTCGCAGAGCGTACGTAGCATTCTGTCTGCCCCCGGCATAGGCTCATTGCCACCTATCTTCTTAAAAATTTTGGTTTTATAATCATAGAGAGCCGTCCGTTTATCCGGATCGCAGGGGACATCAAACTCACGTTGCCATATAAGGTCGATTGTAGCCGCGCCCGTCATACCCTCATAAAGGTAAAACTCATCGCGGCTGCAATGTATACCATTTTCCTCCATCATCTGTTTCCAGGCGAGGGTATGGTACTTCATGGAGTCATACAAAACTCCATCCATATCAATCAAAGCAGCTTTAATCATAATGCAAAATTAGTAAATTTCGCGTGATTATCCGCCCTTTTCACATTTTTTTTCTTATCAAATACCTCAATACCCATACCCGAGGCAAGAAAAATCCCTATGAAATGCGGAGCTCCAAGCCCGTCCTACATGTCCTCCATAGCAGCAAGCACACTCCCGTATGCGTCACGCACCCGAACGGCTAAATTGTTTAGCAAAATTTAATATCTCTTACTAAGAGATACCTAA
>CAYSMP010000210.1:0-6033 GCA_964432215.1 uncultured Sangeribacter sp. | reverse complement strand
AGAAACTTGATGAGTAAAGATCAGGAAATCCATATTTCTCTATATAGTCGGCAAATTCTTTCTTGAATTCCGGACCAGAGTAGTCAAGACCAGCTGCCGCAGAAAGCCCAGCCCCAGCTCCAATCACTACAGCATCCGCTCCGTCAAGACGTTCGCGTGCCAACTTTATTTTTTCTTCAAAGCTATTCATAACCTAACAACTCCTTATAAATATCATAATCACTGTCTTTAAAAACATTAAAGATTATTGCATCAAGAGAAGTCTTAAGGTGAGTCTCAAGATATTCCCTCACTGTGGCGAACGCTATCTCTGCGGCAGCTTCTTGAGGAAATCGGAATTCACCTGTTGAAATGCAACAGAATGCTAATGATTTCAAACCCTTCGTATCTGCAAGATTAGTGCAATTATGATAGCAATCGGCAAGCAAATGACAATCCTTCTCCGTTGGATAATCTCCATATACAATGGGTCCGACAGTATGAATCACCCACTTGGCAGGAAGATTATAGCCATGAGTTATCTTTGCTTTCCCCGTTGGTTCTTCATGTCCCTGCTCATGCATTATGTGGGCGCATTCTTCTCTCAATTGCATTCCAGCAGCTGAATGGATGGCATTGTCGATACACTTATGCATCGGAATAAAGCATCCAAGCATCTGAGAATTAGCTGCATTGACAATTGCATCAACTTTAAGGCGAGTGATATCACCCTGCCAAAGCCTGAGTTTTGGATATAGTGGAGACTCGGGGATTGAATCAAGAGTCACAACACCTTTTTCAACACGCTGCTCTGCCAACTCTTCATCTTGAAGATGCAACACCTCTTCCGATAATGGTGAAGGCATACGGATATTCATCAATGAACGTAATAAGTTTCTCTTATCCTCCAATGATTCCGGAATAGCTATACGAGAATACTCAAGGTGCTCCTTCAGAAGCACCTCGAGCAACTTATTAAGCTTTTCTTTCTCAGAAGTCATAATGCACAAGTGTTGGCGGATTTGTGCGCAAGTCGAAATAGTCTGCAGATTCAGCAGGCAAACGAAGATACACAAGATCCTTATACGTATTATAAAGGTGTGGTAGCACCGGATTTGTGTCAAATATTTCGCGCTGCACTTCATCCGGAATATCGAAATCGACAGTGCCATTGATTCGAGCAAATTCAGCTCCTCTCAGGTCAAGGATAGCTACATGAGGATTTTGCCTGACCTGAGCATACACATCTTTCTTCGGAGATGTGGCAAAGTAGATAGAATTATTAACTTCATCTACTTTCATGATTTGGAAGATGCGCACATGCGGCTGGCCGTCGACTGCAGTGGCAAATGCCACCTCCTTGTTCTTGTGGAATAAATCCAGAATCTTCTGATCCATAGGGTATAATATATTATAGTGGAATGTCAATATCCAATTGTGAAACGTTCTTTGTGATGAGCCGAGTCTACAAGTTCATCCACCATTGCTTTAGCATAGTCTTCTACTGAGATGAAGCTATTGCCATTATTATCGAAGATCATGTCGTCTTTGCCAAGGCGATAGACTCCAGTGCGTTTACCTGGTCCTTTGGCACCCATATCGCCGAGATTGCCAGCAGGCGAGAAGAATACCCAGTCAATGTCGTTCTCATTCATAAGGGTGTTGAGATAGAACTCTCCGAGCGACTTCACACCTGGAACCCATGCTTCAGGAAGTGTGCCTGTATCAATAAGACGTACACCCGGTTTTACGAATAATGTACCGGCACCCCCTACGATAAGAAGACGCTTTACACCTGCCTTTTTCGCAGCCTCAAGAATCTTGGGATAATTTGTCAGTGTCTCTTCATAGATATTCGGGTTTGCCCAACCGGGATTATATGCGCTTATCACATTCTCATATCCGCGAAGATCATTCTCAAGAGCTTTCTCATCTGCTACATCAACTTTCTTCACTGTGAGATTAGGATTTTCTATTTTCATCCTGTCAGGGTTATTGACGAGAGCTTCTACCTGATATCCACGGTCGAGGAGTTCTTTCAGTATGGCTGAGCCTACAAATCCACTGGCTCCAATTAACGCTACTTTGTTTTTCATAATGGTTTTATTTTTAGATTTCGTACACCATTATGACCTTCAAATCATAAAAAATGTTTATTCTTATTTTTCACTTACGTTACTTTCAGATGACTTACCTAAATGTTAGTAATATTGATTTTCAAATCACTCTTGGGGGTATCAAAAATTGAATGTTAACAAAGTTTAACGCGCTAAAATTTTCCTCTTGCACATGTAAAAATAATTGTTTATCTTTGTGGTGAAATATTGAATACCAATACTATATGGGAAAGAATTTTAATAAGAATGAACTGTATCCGGATTGCCCTATACGCAATATACTTAATCGTATCAGCGACAAATGGACCCTACTTGTCTTATATACGCTTAACGGTCACGAATCTATGCGCTTCAAAGATCTATCAGCTGAATTGAAAGATGTTTCGCAAAAGATGCTTGTTCTCACCCTGCGGACGCTTGAGACAGATGGATATATCAAGCGTGAGATATTTGCAGAGGTTCCTCCACGGGTAGAATACAAACTCACAGACAGAGCCCATTCTCTTTTCCCAATCATCAACCAACTCATCCAGTGGGCAAAAGACCACATGGACGAAATCCTCTACGACCGCACAGTAGCCATGAATAAAAGCACACCAAAGAAACCATAAAACAACAACTCTTGCTTAGGGCCTTTCGATTTTCCAGTCTTCTATGCAACGGGTAGCGGATGAGAAATTCACGCCTATGCGGATGATGTGTCTGAGACCAGTTTCTTAGGTTCTTCATCCGAACGGCATTTCACATAATATGGCAGCAGGACCTTGAAAAGTCCATCCTTCACCTCGTTGTTAGGGATACCCAATCGATACCGCTTTATTTTTGGATGATAGCTTTTGATTGTAAGATAACCGGTCTGATACAGCAAAGCCAACGGTTGAGGAGAAAGCAGATCCAGACCTTTCAGATCGTCAACAGTACAATAACTGTCAAACATAGCCTCTAAATCGGCGTGTACTCTTTTGAGTGTCTCTGCAACAAGCCTCGGCATACCGGTATCGTTCCAGAAATTGGCAATATCCTTTTTATCCAAGCAATTCAACAAAGACCATGGATTGTAGATGTCGCTACCATTTTTAGCAAAACGATATCCATCATAATTTTTCTTTAGATTCTCACATGCCAAATCATAAGAAATCTCGTTACCTTCTGCCAACGCCATGATACCTGAATGAAAATTATCCATCATTTCCTTTTCTGTAATACCACATATGTCAGCATACTCATCGTCGAAAGAAATATCGCTGATATTATTGAGGTCTGAGAAAATGCTCAGTTTGCTGAAACGGCTTACCCCTGTCAGGAATACAAGCCGAATATGTTCAGCAGAGCTCTTGAAATTTGCATAGACAGAAGAGAGCTTATCCCGGTAGTGGTCAATATTGTCTTTATTATTGATGTTAGCTACAAGAGGTTTGTCGTATTCATCAACAAGTATTACCACTTGACGCCCTGTCTTCTCATGAGCTGCTTCAATGATATTCTGAAAACGAGTTGCAAATGAACCGGCCTCTTTCGAAATCTCATACACATTTTCCCATTTACTGAAAATATTGTCAAGCAAAATATCCAGTCGTCCTGCCTCCTTATAACTGTCAGAGTTCAGATCAAGGCGAAGCACAGGGTATTCGTCCCAGGTCCAATCCATAGAATCGGCATATAGACCTTTGAAAAGATCCCGTTTTCCTTCAAAAAAGTATTGAAGAGTCGACAGAAAGAGACTTTTTCCGAAGCGTCGTGGACGCGCCAGAAAACAATAACGGGTCTTCTTTTTTATCAACTGCTCTATATAGCTGGTCTTGTCTACATAGATATAGTTATCATCTCGAATTGTCTTGAAATCCTGCAACCCAATAGGATATTCCGTTGCCTCTTTCATATCTTTTTTCATGACTATCTTTCAACAACGCAAAGTTAATAAAAAATTCAAAGATTCCAAATTGTAAATGATTGAAAATCCTCCATGAAGCGGGACCGGCTACCTGCCGGGGCTTGCTATAGTGATGAAATCGAACTTTATGTAAAACATAGCGTTATTCCTAACAAAACATTCCACTAAGCAAAAAATCATGATATATTATTTTTCAGGAACGAGAAATTCGCGATATGCTGCCCGCCGCATAGGATCGCTTATCAGCGAGGAAGTGCGATTTATTCCATCTCTTGACGCATATAAAGAGGAGTTGAATCCGATTGCAGACCAATCAGTTGGCTTTGTATTTCCGGTGTATGGATGGGGTGTCCCTCCGATTGTAATGGAGTTTATTGAGAAACTGCCTGAGGCGTTCGTGGAGAATATCAAGGAGCGACACGTTCCGATATGGTGTGTGGCAACCTGCGGCGATGAGACAGGAATGGCAGTGGAGATGCTGCGCAAGGGTCTTTCGAAGCGAGGGGGCGAGCTTCGTGGGGCATGGAGTATTATTATGCCCAATGTATATGTATTGTTGCCTGGGTTCGGAGTTGACTCGAAAGAGGTTGAGCACCGGAAACTTTCGGAGGCCGTAGGGCGAATTGAGGAAATAGCCATGCGGATAAAAGAAGGAAAATGGATAGAAGATGTGCATTTAGGTCCTTGGCCAAGAATCAAGACAAATCTCGTCTATCCTCTTTTTATTAGGTGGGGAGTGAATACGAAGAAATGGCACTCTACTGATACCTGCATCGGATGCGGGAAATGTGAGAGGGCTTGTCCGGTAGGGAACATTACTATCAAGGATGGGCATCCGGTATGGGGGAGTGACTGCACAAGCTGTTGTGCCTGCTTTCATGTATGCCCTACGCATGCGGCCCAGTATGGAAAAATCACTAAGAATGCCGGACAATATTATAATAAGAACAGTTAAATTTGCAGTATGCCGAAAAATTTTGTAATTTTGGAATTGGATAGATAATATAGCAGATATGGCGGCGAGAGACAAAAATATCCAATTGGAATCCTCTTTAGCGGAGCCAACAACCTTGAAGACATTTCAATTATAAATGAGTATGCAGCTATTTGCGGTAGTACATTTGCGGTATTACAGAAGAAGAACTTAATGCGGAATTCAAGGATGGAATTGCAAGTTTTGCAGAAGTAGAGGAGATTTATTATGCCACTTGCTACGCTTTGCTGAAGGAAAACTATGATGGAGATCATTTTGCAAAGAAATCCCCGGATATTTATAATCCTTACAGTATCTTTAGAGCTCTTAAATACAAAACCATTGACAATTACTGGTTTCAATCGGGCACACCCTCGTATCTGATTGAGATTTTGAAAAAAGACAAAGTGGTTATGTCACTATTAAAGGATATGAAAAAGAGAGTAAAATCTTTACTCTTGGATTTCCCAACCTTGAAGTAGCCAAGAGTTTACAGATGCTTTGCTCCCTATCTATTCATATCACGACAGAGAAACCACCAACGATGTTTGCATCAAGATGAATAGATACATCATCAATGGAGAAGCCCAACTTTTTATGGAAGAGCTCAAGGCTTTTCTTCATGGGAAGCTCTTACTATGCTGATGATCAGCATAGATTTTTAGAAAAGAATACAGGAAAGGTACAAATTAGGATAAGATGTTGCAAAAATGTGTTCCCTTGCGTAAGAGTTCGTATACGTCACAACCCCCAGTAAATGGGATGCTACTTAAACCTCCAAATACAATTGTAAAGTCATGTTTGCTAAATTGTATTGGAGTTTCTGGCTATAGCTCATCATTTTTGTTGCTACATGCTGTCATGAATAGACAAAATGTAAGTATCAATACATTGGTAATTTTGTTCATTTGTTTAGGATTTTTGAAATTCAAGATTTAATGTTATTGATTTTTGAACATACCTGTTGGACATGATCGAGCCCATATAAAAGTGAGTGGCTATCAATACCCATCCACATAAATAGCTTGTGAAGAGTTTGATAGGCATTCAATATATAAGATGTTCCGATTTCA
>CAYSMP010000209.1:0-6045 GCA_964432215.1 uncultured Sangeribacter sp. | reverse complement strand
AATTTCCAATCCCTCAAAAACAAACACAATCCAAGATTGAACAGAACCGTGTCTTAGGAACCCGTTTCTACGGCTTGAAAATCGGCCATTCCTCAGACAAATATGATAAGATTCTTGACAGATTATGGGTAGTATGAAAGAAACATATCACTCTGCAGCCATTTCTCGTTATATTTAAACAGGAATGGATGGACGGTGTGATTCTGGATTTGCATGACCTTGTCTCCTTGCGGATATATGTAACCACCCCGAGAAAGTGACGGACCGGAAGGATTGAGGGCATTCTGGAGTTCTGTATTCAGCACTGAAACACTGAGCCAACGGGCATGTACAATAAGGAGTCGGTTAATGTCCCGACTCTTTATGAGTTTTAGAACAACAAGAATGCGACAAGAGAACAAAAAAATTGGCTCTACATTTATAAAATAATGCAGAACCAATTAAATTTTTTTATGTTTTCGGATGGAATTCAGTTATCCGAAATGCAACAAGGAGCGGGATTACATGTTGGTTTTATCGTGCGAAAGATCAACGTGAAGATCATTTGCCGAATAGACCACCCAACATACCGCCGGCTTTGTGTTTAAGACCGTCAATTACGTTTTCCTTGACGTTGTCGAGATTCAGATTGCCAACATTACTGAGAAGACCGTCAGCGTGCAGCTTACTGATGATATCTGTCAAAGAAAGGTTTTTAAGGTCGAGAAGCTTAAGGGCGCTTGTCACCTTTGAGATGTCAAACGAATCGCCAAATTTATCCTTTAGCTGTGTAAGAATTTCCTGAATGTCCATATTAATTTATAAGATTTATTAAAGTATTTTTTCTTTTAAAACGTCTGAGTAATCATGAAAGTTTAAATGGATTTTGCAAACATGGTTTTTTTATTGTAATTTTGCGACGGAGAAAGACTTGGATAAAGTAAAACACCAATGAGAATCAAAGAGAGATATGAAAACCTACCGATTTCGTGTATAGCTGATGATGTTTGCGCTTCACTGGCTGTATGTCCGCGTCTTGTATTGACCGCTCCTCCGGGAGCCGGCAAATCGACTTTACTTCCACTTGCTCTACTTGAGAAAATACCTGATGGCAAAATCCTAATGCTGGAACCAAGGCGAATTGCCGCCAGACAAGTTGCAGAACGAATGTCAGAAATGCTTGGAGAAAGTGTAGGATCCACTGTAGGATATAGGGTACGATTTGATAGCCGGATTTCAGCGGCTACTCGAGTTGAAGTGATCACTGAAGGGATCCTCGAACGAATATTGACAGAAGACCCAACGCTCGAAGGCGTTTCGGCTGTAATCTTTGATGAATTCCATGAAAGAAACCTATCCTCCGATCTTACCCTTGCATTAACACGCGAGATACAGAATGTATTGCGTCCAGACCTGCAGATTCTTATAATGTCAGCTACAATTGATGCGGACTCAATCTCTCAAAGAATAGATGCGCGCCATCTACATAGCGAAGGAAAATGCTATGAAGTTAAAGTTGTTTATGGTGAAAATTTTGAATTTAAGGATTGTCCGTCAGCAGTTGCAAATGCTGTAAAGAAAGCCATTCGTCAGCACGATGGAAATGTCCTTGCATTTCTTCCGGGACAAGCAGAGATAATGAAGTGCAAAGAGCTGCTTTCTGATATAATGGAGCACACAGATATACTTCCACTCTATGGCATGATGAGTCCGGAAGATCAACACCATGTTCTTCATCCTTCAGAAGAAGGCAGACGCCGAGTCATTCTCTCTTCTCCTATTGCTGAGACATCGCTGACCGTAGATGGAATATCAGTAGTTGTCGACTCAGGACTTTATAAAACTCCGGTTTTTGAGCCCTCCACCGGTCTCAGTAGACTTACCACAGCTCGGATATCGATGGATATGGCTACCCAAAGAACCGGACGTGCGGGGAGGCTTAGGGCCGGTACGTGCTATCGTCTTTGGACCAAAGCCACAGAATCAAGAATGAAAGAACACAGACTGCCGGAAATAGAGACATCAGATCTTTCCTCAATGATTCTGACTATTGCAGAATGGGGCGAAACAAATCCTCTAAATCTTCCATGGATCACCCCTCCCCCTCCGGGTCACGTAGTTAATGCCCGGAACCTTCTTCAGATGCTTGCAGCTATCGATCAACGAGGATATCTGACAGAAAAAGGAAAACGCATAGCGCAATTGCCATGTCATCCACGAATAGCAAGAATGCTGATAGAAGCTGGAAAACTGAAATCAATAGCTTGCGACTTAGCAGCCCTTATGGAAGAGAAAGATCCTCTTTATGATGATTCGGATGCTGACATTTCTACTCGCATAGCCCTGCTTATGCAATACAGACGGGGAAAGTTGCCGACACCCTGGAAAAAAATTGATAATATCTCTAATCAATACCGCAAGCTCGTCAAGGTATCCCATTATTATGCCGATTATCAACCAGAAGAGATCGGGCGACTTGTCGCATTGGCTTACCCTGAAAGAATTGCCATGAAAGACCTCAGCGGCCACTATCGACTTGCTGCAGGAGGAAATATGGTTTCGTTACAATCGGGCGATGATCTCGCTCGCCACGATTTTCTTGCCATAGCCTCTATGGGCAATCGTATTTTTCTCGCTGCTCCATTAGGAAGGGATTTCGTGATGTCTCAGGGGAAATGGACGGAATGCGTGATGTGGAATAGTCGTGAAGGTAAAGCTATTGCTCGGGAAGAATTACGAGTTGGTCTCATTACTTTGGCAACTCGAGCGTTGAAAGAAAATACCCGTGCTTTAGTAGCGGCCGCAATTGCGGCGGCAGCGCCAAAGGAAGGATTGACAATGTTTGATTTCAATGACGAAGTAATTGGATTACAGCTTCGCATTTCTATAGTATCCTCCTGGCATTCTGAATTAGGACTGCCTGACGTCACAACGGAGACTTTGCTATCTTCCGCCTCCGAATGGTTGCCCCTATATATAGGCCAGGCATCTACAATACAGGAACTTCGCAAGATAGATATGCGATACGTGATACTCGGTATGCTCAGTTATGAACAGCAACAAGCATTGGAACGCATTGCTCCCACTAATATCAAACTACCTTCGGGGCGTAATGCCCGAATACAATATCGCAAAGGAGCAGAAGCCCCGGTGGTAAGTGCCAGACTTCAGGATTGCTTCGGCTTGACTGAAACTCCAAGAGTTGACGAAGGACGGCGCCCAGTATTGATGGAACTCCTCTCGCCCGGATTCAAGCCGGTGCAGCTTACTCAGGATATGGAAGGGTTTTGGCGAGAGACGTATTTCGAAGTCCGCAAGGAGTTACGCAGACGATACCCAAAACATCAATGGCCTGATGATCCAAATAAACATTAGGTAATGAAATCAGCTGTGTACACTTCTTCACAAATTTGCATCAACAAAGTAAAAAAATAAACTTTGAACACAATTTTTGCAGATATTCACGTTATTTTTTATGTAAAAAGATTGATAAGTAAAATGTCGGTTTGATGGAGTCTTTAAGCTTCTGATAGAGAAGTCAAGACAAAATCAGAAAGGCTGCAAGTATTTAAATCATGCAAAACATATCGAAAGTCACCAAAGAAATGGCCCTTGATTACCATGAAGAGGGCAAACCGGGTAAAATCGAAATTGTACCCACAAAACCTTATGCTTCACAGCATGACCTTGCTCTGGCATACTCGCCCGGCGTGGCATATCCCTGTTTGGAAATACAAAAGAATCCCGAAGATGCATATCGATACACCGACAAAGGGAATCTTGTAGGAGTCATAAGCAATGGGACCGCAGTCTTAGGTCTCGGTGATATCGGAGCATTGGCCGGAAAGCCAGTTATGGAAGGAAAGGCCCTACTCTTCAAAATATTTGCGGGCCTGGATGCTTTTGATATTGAAATAAATGAGAAAGATCCAGAAAAGATTATTCAGATAGTCAAGGCAATTTCTCCTACATTTGGCGGTATTAACCTTGAAGATATAAAGGCTCCGGAATGTTTCGAAATTGAAACCCGACTTAAAGAGGAATGTGACATTCCAATCATGCATGACGATCAGCATGGCACTGCCATAATTTCAGCAGCCGGACTTCTTAATGCTCTTAAGATTCAGGATAAGAAGATTGAGGATATTCGCCTTGTCGTCAATGGCGCAGGAGCTGCCGCCATAAGCTGTACGCGCCTTTATGTGCAGCTTGGCGTAAGAAAAGAAAATGTAGTGATGTGCGATTCCAAAGGTGTGATTCGGGCAGATAGATCTAACCTTAACGAACAGAAACGCGAATTTGCAACTACACGCGATCTTCACACTCTGGAAGAGGCAATGGTAGGAGCTGATGTATTCCTTGGTCTTTCTGTAGCTGATGTCGTCACGCCTGAAATGATCCTTACCATGGCAGAGAAGCCGGTGGTATTTGCCCTCGCAAATCCGAACCCGGAAATAGATTATACTCTTGCCATGAAGACCCGTCCCGATATTATCGTTGCTACGGGAAGGTCTGATTTTCCCAACCAAATAAACAATGTTATCGGTTTCCCGTATATCTTCCGTGGTGCTCTTGATTGCGGCGCTACAGGAATCAACGAAGCTATGAAGATTGCGGCTGTTCATGCCATCGCCGACCTTGCTGAACGTCCGGTTCCAGCTGTTGTAGATGAGGCATACGGGATGAATAATATTAAGTTTGGCAGACAATACATTTTGCCGAAGGCTCTCGATCCTCGTCTGTTGCTTTGCGTAGCTCCTGCAGTAGCCCATGCAGCAGCAGAATCCGGTATTGCCAAACGTCCTATCACTGATTGGGACGCATATCAGGTAAGGCTGCGTGCTCTAATGGGTGATGACGGAAAGATGATGCGTCGCATATCTGAAATGGCACGTCACACTCCCAAACGTGTTGTTATCTGTGAAGGCAATATGGATAATATGCTTCGTGCCGCTGTCAGAAGTGGGCATGAAGGTGTATGTCGTCCTGTAGTACTTGGAAATGAAGAGATGATCGAAAAACGTGCTGAGCGTCTTGGATTGTCACTAAAAGGTGTTGAGATTATCAATCCCCGTCATGACCGAGAAATGTCCACCCGTGAGCGCTACGCAAGAATTCTTGCTCAAAAGAAAGCACGTGAGGGATTCTCCTACGACTTGGCTTTGGAAAAAATGTATGAACGGTCATATTTCGGCATGATGATGGTGGAGACAGGAGATGCGGATGCATGTCTGTATTCTTCTTACTCAGCCGGCGAATCGGCGGCAAGCGATGTGGTTTCGATAATAGGTCTACAGGAAGGCTACAATCATTTTGCCACTATGCATATTTTGAATACCCGCAAAGGAACTTTCTTTATCGCCGACACCGCTGTCAATCCGGATGCTGACAAAGCAGCCTTGGTAGACATAGCACGTCTAGCTGACCACACAGTAAAATTCTTTGCTATAGAGCCTCAAATTGCCATGTTGTCGTATAGTAATTTCGGGTCGTCGAAGCATGAGGAGGCTACATTGGTTGCCAATGCTGTAAAGGAACTTCATGAGCAATATCCGGAGGTCAACGTAGACGGTGAAATGCAGGTGGAATATGCACTCGACACGGAGCTACGAGATCATACTTATCCATTCAACAAACTGAAAGGTAAGAAGGTAAACACACTTGTTTTCCCCAATCTGACAGCCGCCAACACAACAACCCAGATGCTCTTGAGTATGGGAGTAGGTTCGATCATCGGTCCTATTCAAATGGGTCTAAAGAAACCGGTATATTTTACAAACAGCAATGCATCAGAGCGTGAAATCATTGACCTCGTCACCATTGCTGCTATCGATGCTATCACCTTGGAGCGCAAATAACCCCTACACATATCCACTTATAATACTAAATCATTCTGATAAAGAGTCCATTTTGAATGGACTCTTTTATTTTTGAGAAAACCGAACAATTCAAAATACATACAATGAAGTTGTTTCGACCTATTTACGAATACAAAAATAACTAAAAATTATGGTTCTTCTCAAATTTAGTTGAAAAACTGGTTTGTAGGGATGATGCTCCCAGCTA
>CAYSMP010000208.1:0-6059 GCA_964432215.1 uncultured Sangeribacter sp. | reverse complement strand
ATCTCATTAAACCAGCGTAAACTTTACTAAGTTATTTTTTAATCATTACTAAATAGGAATCTTTTATGAAGAAGTTTATTTTTATTATAGTATTAGGTATAATTCAAACAGCATACAGCACAATACCAGGACCACCATTAATCGTTGAATGTCCTAAATGCGGAGGTGAAAAGAGGCTACTTTCTCTTATCTCAGGAAACACTTTCGGAGCTATGCAATGGTCAGATCTATATCAATACGCACCGATGCTACCAAGACTTTCACCTGTACAAAAATGTCCAAACTGCAATGGATATTTCCTACTATCACAAGCCAAAAAGTGTTATGAAGATGACCATAAAGGTCACGGGGAGACAGGAAGACTTACATTTGAGGAAATAAAGGAAGCTCTGAGCCTACTTGAGGATGAATCTCTCTCTAAAGAAGATCAATTCAGCATTCGCTTTGAATTCCTACACAGATACAATGATGCATTCAGAGCATATGTCGAAGATTTTTATGAGGATGATACCGAAATACAATTTCCAGAAAGGGATGAAGCTGACGTAAGACTTCATCAGACTAATCTTAGGGCTTTAATTGTCCTAATGGATGAAACCAACGAAAAGGAGATTCCTTTGATTGCGGAATTATACAGAGAGGCCGGGATGTTTGAAAAATGCATCTCCTTGCTTGATCTTTACAAACCGAACTCAGACTATATGAATAACATTATAATCAAAATGAAAGAAAAAGCTGAAGAAAAAAACGACATGTTATTCCTGATCTACGACTATGATTAACCCATTTCCAAAAAAATCAACTTCTATCAGACAAGTCAAGTATAATACCAGACAAAATTATAATAGAGGAATAAATCTTAACAACTTACATGAAAAGAATATATATAGCTGCAAGTGTAATTATCTTATGTATTACAGTTTTTATTATATATGTTATCCCCCACAAATCCAATGATGGAATAATTGATGAGAAAACAGAAGTAAAACAATCGACCGTTGTCGATGATACATTAAGAATCAACATACAGCCACTTGACGGTATAAAATCTGTTGAGAGATATGTTGAGAATTTTACGGAGTTATACCTTAAGCCTATTGGATTAAAAAAATACAAAGTAAATGTGTTACCGCACAAAATCTCACCGGATAGCGCATACAATGATACGCACACCCGATACCGTGCTATAAAACTTATGAATTTTCTTCATGCCAACACTCATCCAAATTCCTTCACCATCGGTATAACAGACAAGGATATCTCAACATCAATACATGGAGCGGATGATTATGGAATACTCGGCATTTCTTATCTTGGATATAAACGACGCGCTTGTATTACTTCTACCTATAGACTTAAATATAAAAAAGATATCTGGAAACTAATGGCACATGAGTTTACACATGGTTTTTTCAATCAACGCCATTGCAAAATAGACGATGAACACTGCATAATGCAAGATGCCAAAGGCAAAAGCCCGAGGTTCGAGATAAAGGAGAAGCTATGTAGTGAATGCAGTTCTGATATAACTCGAAAAATAAAACAAAAATCAGATTCGAATACAAAATAAAACGAAAAAAGTTCGTAAAACTGACGAAATCACAAAAAAAATAAATTAATACGACTACTACATGATCATAAATATAAAACAGCATTCAGTCATAATAATGTCGATCCTCATGCTTATTACAACAATGACTGGATGCGGAGGTTCCAAACATAAAGGGCAAGCTGGAAGAGAAAATAGCATTACCGTCGGAGTAAAAGACACGACAATTCAGGAAAAGGAAATAACGGAATTTTCAACTGTACAATCGGATGAATATCCATTTCTTTCAGGAGATACGCTATGCGAGTATGACGGAAAGGCCGTTTTACACCATCTTATCGAGGATGATGACAACATACAATCGGTATCTTTTTCAGAAATCACCACCTATGCCGGTAATAAGCTTGTCAGCACATGCAAGGTGAAAGGTTACAACAATTTGGTATCGGCAGACGGAAATACATTGATGATCGTATTGGGTGTGGATACTCTCAGATACAACATATCTTCACTGCCCGAGACTATATATCCATTAAAGGATCTTGTAGGCAAAGATGCAACGGAATGCAGTGTGAAACATAATTTTCCGGCAGGTGATACATCTCGACTATGTAGCTTTAATCTTACAGCACATCTATCCTATGATAGGCCTGAATATATCAATCGTGTAATTGCAGCAATCATGTATAGCGACTTTCAATTGATTTTCGAAGACGTAGATATACGGCCGGACATAATGGAAGAATATCAGCAGCTTGGAAAGAATCCGAACAGATATTCTGGATTGAATACATCGAAAGTTTCGCCAAAAGAGATCGGAGATTATTTCGCACGTAAGTTTGAAAAACTCTATAGAAAGCAGTTTGCTGAAGAGATTAATGAAGGCTGGGGCCCTCAAGAGGAATATCTGCTGGATGTAGCACCAGTGTGGAAAAACGATGATGGAAGGATCTCTACATATCGATTCTACACTTA
Organism: uncultured Sangeribacter sp.; assembly: GCA_964432215.1. Classification (GTDB taxonomy): domain Bacteria; phylum Bacteroidota; class Bacteroidia; order Bacteroidales; family Muribaculaceae; genus Lepagella. The sequence continues at coordinate 3,535 of CAYSMP010000208.1, read as the reverse complement.
CCACTACGGAGGAGGTGCTCACGGAATGATGAATGAGTTTTATCTTTCTTTTGATAACAACGATGGTCGGGTGTTAGGTTACGAGGATATATTAGGTAATGACAGAATGAGGCAAACAATCCCTATTTTGAATAAAAAGCTTAATAATCGTCTAAGCCATGACACTGACTATTCCGATTACTATTCCGCTGACTTGGGGAAAGAGGGGAAGAACAACTATAATGATCATATGCTCAATGAAATATTCGAAGGATATGTCTATCCGAGAGTAGCATTGACCCGGAATGGTATGGTGTTCACATATCAGCCTTACGACAAGGGAAGTTTTGCAGATGGGATACTGCATATTACGCTCCCGAATTTCTCTAAATAAATCCGTTGAAAAACCATAGCGGCAACCATCTGTATCCATTTGCCATCAGGAAACCTCCCTCCATTATTCCATAATCGAATGCATAGGCTTAAACAATAAAAATGAATCGTGTTCGTTTTCTAAATATGTATATGCATAAGATGAATCGTAGAGGCCTCCGGGAGGCTTTGGCCGGGGCCGCACTGCTCTCGGCTTCCTTGGCGTATGGCCAGTTAGGAGCTAATGCCTATTCGTTCCTTGAAGTGTCATCAGCCACCCATGCTCTTGCATTGGGAGGGCACGCGATAGCGGCCGTAGGTCCAGACCCTATGATGGTAGACCAGAATCCGGCGCTGCTCGGTCCGGAGATAGGCCGAGTGGCAGCATTGAGCTATATGCGATATTTCGGATCGTCGAATTTTGCGGCCGCACGTTTTGCCCATTCTTCCGGCGAACGGGGTGCATGGGCTGCCGGAGTGAGATATCTCGACTACGGAAGCATCGACGGCTATTCGCCCGACGGTAGCTATACGGGAAGTTTCAAGCCTCAAGACATAGCGGTAGAAGGCACTTACAGCCATGACTTCAACGACCGACTGCGCGGTGGAATCAATGCAAAATTCATCTACAGCAATTATGAAGAGTATACCGCCATAGCTCTGGCTGCCGACCTCGGCATCAACTATTATGATGAAGAGCACGATTTAGCACTCTCTGCAGTGATCAAGAATGCCGGAGGACAAGTGAAGCGATTCAACGAGGAATATGATCATTTGCCTTTCGACATACAACTTGGATATATGCAGGGACTGGCAGAAGGTCCGTTTTCACTTTCTATAACAGCGCATCATCTGACTCATTGGAAACTCCCCTACTACAAGCATGACCCGAACTCCGGCACCGACGTGACCACGGAAGAGGAAGAATATAAGTTCATTCCTACATTTTTTAGGCACCTTACATTCGGTCTTCAATATTCACCATCGGATAGGTTTTACGTAGCGTTAGGCTACAACTACAAGACGCGTGGCGATATGGGCACATTTCAAAGAAATTTCCTAAGTGGATTCTCGCTTGGATTAGGAATAAACGTAAGCGATTTCGCAATTGGGGTCAGCTTCTCACAGCCGCATAAATCAGCCTCTACATTGGGCATCAACTTAGCCTATTACCTATAAGTAGCTCACAAAAATCAAACGACATATATCGACCAAGCAGCTGTAAGGGGATTGATATGATAAATGCGAGATATTTAAATAAAATTCAAATTGCCATATTACACAAATAGCTTCCTCTTGGGGAAGCTATTTGTGTATTTTGCCGGAAGGTCTATTTGCGGAAAGGTATTGAATGCACCACGCGGACCGGGACGCTCTGGCTTAAGTGACGTCCGGGATGCCAACTTGGCATCTCCATCAGCAGCCGTATGGCTTCTTCGTTGAGAGATTTATGGCAACCCCTAATCACCTTTATGTGGGAAATATTGCCATTGCTGTTGACTACGAAGCTGCATGTGACGCGTCCTTCTATGCCACGCTCGTAGGCATCTGATGGGTAATGCCGATTTTTATTGATGTAGTCGAGCAGGGCTTCATTGCCTCCGGGAAAGGAGGGCTTGACCTCCACGTAATCATACTCGAAGACTTCTCGATAACTCTGGCAACCGCTGGAAGAATTACCTGCCGACACACGGCAGGTCTGTGCCCGGGCATCGGCAAACCCCAGGATAAGCATTATTATGGATGTAAGGAGAGGGATGTAGGTCGTTTTCATTACTTTCGTTTTAATAAATCTTAGTCTTCGGTCCTTACCCTTGTGAAGACCGTTGGCTTTCGTAAACGCAAATTTAGGGGGAATATACGACATATGCAAGCCCATCGGCTGGATATTAAACTTATTTAACGTTATTTTTAAGTTGTAAGTTATAAGTTGGCGGTTGCCGGCTTAAATATTTGCGAATATGCGGATTTTTATGTAAATTTGCGGATATTATAACACTTAAGGAATATGAAGATACTCGTGACCGGCGCGGCCGGATTTATTGGCAGCGCTGTCTGCCGCAGACTCCTCGACAAAGGAGACACTGTAGTAGGCCTTGACAACATCAATGATTATTATGATCCGGAACTAAAATACGGACGTCTGAAAGAACTTGGAATCGCGAAAGACGACGTCGCCTGGTATAAATTTGCACAAAGCTCTTCCGACGAGCGCTTCTCGTTTATCCGAATGAACTTGGAAGATACCCAGGCAATGCAGATGCTTTTCGCAAACGGCAACTTCGATTTAGTGGTAAACCTTGGAGCACAGGCCGGCGTGCGCTACTCTATCACTAATCCGCAAGCCTATATCGAAAGCAATATCGACGGATTCATCAATATCCTTGAAGGATGCCGCCACAATAAGGTGAAACATCTTGTGTATGCCTCCTCATCAAGCGTCTATGGCCTCAACGGCCAGGTTCCGTTCTCAGAACACCACGGCATAGCCCACCCTGTAAGCCTATATGCAGCTACCAAAAAGAGCAACGAGCTTATGGCTCACGCATACTCGAAACTTTATGATCTGCCAACTACAGGCTTGCGTTTCTTTACAGTCTACGGTCCGTGGGGACGACCCGACATGTCACCGTTCCTTTTCATCGACGCTATTTTGCACGACAGACCAATCAAAGTGTTTAACAATGGCGACATGCTGCGCGACTTCACCTATATCGACGATATAGTGGAGGGTATCGTCAGGATCTGCGATGTCATCCCGGAAGGCAACAAAGACTGGGACGAGACTAACCCTGACCCGGCCACATCTCCTGCACCCTATAGAGTCTACAACATCGGCAATCAACAGCCTACCCGCTTGATGGACTATATAAAATGTATAGAAAATGCTATCGGACGTGAGGCCCAAAAGAATTTTTTGCCTATGCAGCAGGGCGACGTATATCAGACTTATGCTGACTCATCGGCTCTCGGAGAGGCTACCGGATTCAAGCCGAACACTCAACTTCAGGATGGCATCAACCGCACAGTAGCTTGGTTCAAGCAATACTACAATCTCTAAAACTCAAGACTGAGGACTCAAAAAAATTTGCGGAAGCAAGATTTTTTTATTATCTTTGCATCCGCAAACAGGCACCCATAGTTCAATGGATAGAATAATGGATTCCGGTTCCATCGATTGGGG
>CAYSMP010000207.1:0-6103 GCA_964432215.1 uncultured Sangeribacter sp. | reverse complement strand
ATCAAGGCTATCTACGTGCAGCAGCTGCGTCAGAACGAGGAGTAATCGACCTGCCGACACTACGATACAAATACAAAAGAGGGCTGTCTATTCAAAGGCAGCCCTCTTTTAACTTATAAATTACAACGGCCTCATATGGGCGGTGCGTCCTAACCAGGATGGGATTATGTATTTTGCATTATGATAAAGGAGTTTCTGGAATATATGGAGCTTGAACTCAACCGGAGCAAACTTACGGTGGATGCCTACGGACGCGACCTTCGGGAGCTTGCTGCGTTTCTCGGGAAGGACGAAGAAATGGCGGATGCCGCCGAAATATCTACGACCGATGTACGCGCATGGCTGGCAGATATGGCCCGCAACGGACTTTCGCCACGCAGTCTCCGCCGCAAGACCCAGGCTGCCAGAGCCTTCTTCAGATGGATTCAAAAACAAGGAGAAATAAAAAACAATCCTGCCGCTGAAGTCCAACTTGCCAAAATAGGACGAAAACTTCCTGAATTCGTCAGGGAGCAGGAGATGGAGGATTTGCTGGATGGGCCTATCTTAGGGGGAGATCCGGCACTCAACATACGCAATAAACTTATCATTAGTATATTGTATTCATGCGGCATCCGTCGCGACGAGCTCGCAAAGATCACCGATGCAGACATTGACTTCCATCAGAAGGAGATTCGTGTGCATGGCAAACGCGACAAGACACGTATCATACCTGTGGCAGACGAACTATTGGCGGATATCCGTGAATGGCAGACAGTACGCGACGGCCTATACTCCTTCCCCTCCCCTGCCCCCTTAATCTGCTCAAAACGGGGAAAACTCTCAGGCAGAGCCATCTACGAGATAGTTCACAAACTTTTAATTTCTACAGGAGCCACACATAAGAGCCCTCACTCGCTCAGACACACTTTCGCTACATCTCTACTTAACAATGGAGCTGAAATCAATTCCGTGAAGGAATTGCTTGGTCACGCTTCTCTTCAATCCACTCAAATCTACACCCACCTCACCTTCTCAGATATGAAGAAGGCATATGATGCTGCACACCCTCGCAGCAAAAAGGTTTAAGACCTTGCAACTGATATGCCTACGGATAAAGACCAAAAACGTTACAATATTTTATATCACTTAACATAATTTAACTTAACAAGAGGAGGCAATTGCATATTTTTGTTTAATTTTGCATTTGCTAATTTTAAGTTTGGGGAATTAAGCCGTAGCAGGAAGCGCTATGCCAGCCCTAAACAATCTTACTAAGCCTAAATTAATACTTTAATATTTAACCTAAACTATCATCATCAACCTAATGAAGAACTCGATCAAATCTTGCATCCTGTTCGGTTCACTCGGTCTAACGGTCGCTTCGTGCGGTCCAGACTGGGGAAAAATGGATCCGCCTGCAGGAAATCAGATCTATCCTTCTCTTCAAAACGTAGCTTGCTACAACTTCGATGAGGAGATGGATCTCAGCTTAGTCGAGCTCGCCTCCCATTCAGGCGGCACACCGGCATTAGTGGCGGTGGACGACTCAGTTCAATCACCAGTCCTTGACATCAGCAAGGATAGTTATGTAAGACTTGCCAACCCACTAAAGGCTGTAGACTGCCAGACATCGGCATCTGTATCCTTCTGGTTTAAGCAAGTATCGGAGCTCACTCGAGCAGAAGAAGGAGAAGAAGTAGTAGAACCTGTAGCACCGCTCAACGCTACCAGTTCTGTACTGCACTGGGAAATGGAAGGAAGCACACTCGACATCACCGCATCAGGATGTCTCAAGTTGACAAGCGGCGACAAGACCATCACTCTCAACGACCCTTCCACAGACACTAACGACGTTGTAAAGGCCGACAAATGGCAGTTTATTACATTTGTTGTAGCCCAAAATGGCTTTAAGATGTTTGTCGGAGGTGAGGAAGTTCCACTTATCATTCCTGAAGGAACGAATCTTGAAGAAGCAGTGGTTCTCATGAACCGTGCAGATTACGCAACCCTTAATTCCGAGGGAAGCCAGCACATGCTGATCGACGACTTTACCTTCTTCCGTAACAGCGCTACTGAGAAAGAAGCAAAACAGCCGAAGAAAGGAAAAATCGGCCAGACCGGAGGCGGAAACGACGGTCCGGACTACAGCAAATGGATCTTAGTAGGCGAAGAGGACAACTCTACCGGATTCTGGACTGCATGGGGTCCCTATGTAAACCTCACCGGCGACGGAACCATCCACTATGAGTTTATCAACTACTCCGACGAGGGTGCCAACTGGAGAAACTGGCTTCTCTGCCTTACCAATGGAATAGAACGCGATGGCAACGGATATTCAGAATATATGGTTCTCCGTTCAGACGCATGGGGTTGGGGCGCACTCTACGAAACAGGAGAAATGGAGCATGCATTCAACTGGGATACCTTCTGCCATGACATGAACGGTGCATTCGTAAGCATGGATATCAACCGCACAGGTGCCAATGTTGAAGTTGTATGCGTCATCACTACTGCTGATGGAGACACATTAAATTATCGCAAGACCATCGAAGGCGTCGACACTCCGACACTCGGCTCGTTCCTTCTCGTGGAAGGTGGCCACCTGCTCATCGATCCCGAATCAGTATTCACAGGCAATGTCTACAAACCGGGTGAATATACGGTGGGCACAGACCTCAATACAGGATTCTGGAGCGCATGGGGCAAACAAGTGAGAATGGAAGGCAATTTCAAGAATTTCGCTTTCGAATTCATCAACCATAGCCCGGGCGAGGGATCTAACAATTGGCAGAACTGGGGACTTATAGTGACTAATGGTTACCAGTCTGGTGGTGATCAAGATCCGGCATATCACGAACACTATTATCTGCGCGCCGATGCATACGGCTGGGGTGATCTTTACGGCAGCTCTACCATGACGCATGGCTTCGACTGGAGTACATATACTTCAGAAATGAAGGATGCCAACGTACGCATGTATTTCACTTATGAGAATCAGGAACTGACAATGAGCGCACGCCAGACAAAAGCTGACGGAGACAGAATGCCGGAATACCGTTTCGTAACTCCCGGCATGCCCGCTCCTATCAGTTTGATCCTCACATGCGAGGGCAGCTGGCTGGAGATTCTCAAGGTAGGATACTTCCCATTTGCAGACATGAGTCCTGAAGAAAACGACTAACCTTAAAACATGAAACTAATAATGAACATCAACCGCATCAATACGCCTTGCGGCCGGAGACTACATCTCCGGCTGCTGACGGCGCTGCTAACGCTGCTATGCGGGCATATGGCCTACGCGCAGCAGGGCCAGATCACCGGCACGGTGAAAGACAACACCGGAGAACCGCTGATCGGCGCCACAATTATTGAAAAAGGAACCTCCACCGGTACAGCCACCGATTTCGACGGTAACTTCGTGCTTTTCGTCAAAGACATCCACAAGGCAGTCCTTACAGTATCGTATGTAGGCTACAACACTGAGGAAGTAGCCGTAAAAGGACAGAAACACCTCGAAATAACACTGAAAGAATCATCCGAGCTTCTTGATGAGCTCGTGGTGGTAGGCTACGGCCAGCAGAAAAAAGAGTCAGTGATCGGCGCAATCTCACAGGTAGGATCTGCCGACCTTCTCGAGACTCCTTCTGCCAACCTCTCCCAAGCTATCGCAGGTAAGATTCCAGGTGTGATCACATCACAGACATCAGGTGCCCCCGGTGCTGATGACGCTTCAATCTTCATCCGCGGACGCGCTACATTCGCCGGTGATGCACAGCCTCTTATCCTTGTGGACGGTATCGAACGTTCTTTCTCTCAGATTGCACCTGACGATATCGAGACTATCTCAGTACTTAAGGACGCCTCTGCAACAGCAGTATACGGTGTGCGTGGTGCAAACGGTGTAATGCTTATCACCACAAAGCGTGGTAAGGAACAGAAGCCGGTTGTCAGCCTTACAGCCAACTTCCAGTGGCAAACTCCGACACGTAAGGATACATATCTTGACTCCTACAACTCTGTGACTCTTCTTGAAGAGGCTCTCGCAAATGACGGACTCCCCTCCCAGTACTCACAGCAGGATATTGAGATGTACCGTCGCTCGTCACTCGGTCAGCTTAGCGGCGTAGACGTATTGCTCTATCCTAACGTAGACTGGTATAACGAACTTCTCCGCAGCTCCGCACCTTCCCAGCGTTACAACGCCAGCGTGCGTGGTGGCACAAAGAGAATGCGCTACTATGCATCTCTTGAATACTACAACCAGGGCTCTCTTTATAAGGAACTTTCACGCGACACATATGGCAACGGATCATCACAGCACTACCGCCGCTACAGCTTCCGTGCCAATGCCGACTTCTTCCTTACAAAAGACCTTACACTTTCTGTAAACTTCGGTACTCGTTTCGAAGAGCGCAAGCTTCCCAACAGTACTGAAAGAGGAGACTTCAGCAACGCTTTCTACCAGATGAACCATACTCCGGGATGGCTCTTCCCCGTGGCATACGAAGTGCAGAACGGCGAGGATATGAAGACTCTCTGGGGTGGCAGCTCACAGTATCAAGACAACATCTACGCTACATTCGCAGAGGGAGGCTACTTCAAAGGCATCAATACAATCAACGAGACCAACTTCATCGTTGACTACAAGATGGACTGGCTGACTCCCGGTCTCTCAGCACGCGCCATGGCATCGTTCGACTACGAAAGCTACCATCAGAACCAATATAAGAAAAGCTTTGCCAAGTATGAGCTCAACGACAGAGACAACTACATGTCGATCGATGCTTATAACAAGTTCGGCACCGACGCTCCGATGACTTCCAGCTATGACTTCAACACCATCTACAAGCTCTACATCGAGGCTCAGCTGAATTACAAGCGTACGTTCAATAACCTGCACGACGTATCCGCTATGGTGCTCTACATGCAGAACGACTATCGCGAGAATTCAGAGCTCGCAAAGAGATACCAGGGTGTAGTAGGACGTGTCACCTATGCTTATGACAACCGCTACCTCGCTGAGTTCAATGCCGGCTACAACGGATCTGAGAACTTCCACAAAGACCGCCGCTTCGGCTTCTTCCCCGCATTCTCACTCGGTTGGCGCATCACTGAGGAAAGCTTCATGGAGAGCACTACCAACTGGCTCGACAACCTGAAGCTCCGCGGCAGCTACGGTCAGGTAGGTAATGACAACTACACAGGCCAGCGCTTCCTCTACGAACAGAAATGGTCGCAGATCGGCAACGACTACTACTTCGGCACCAACGGCCAGACCGGTATCTTTGAGCAGCAGTATCCTAACTACTACGTGACATGGGAAAGAGCCCACAAGTTTAACATCGGTCTTGAATTCGGCTTCCTCAACAATACCCTTACCGGTAATTTCGACTACTTCACTGAAAAGCGCGACGATATCCTTGCAGAATATCAGACAAGACCTTGGTGGTTTGGCGTGACTTCAGCCGTAGGTAACCTCGGTAAGACAAAGAACTCCGGTTTCGAACTTGAACTCCACTACAACAATCAGATAGGCCCTGACTTTAGCTACAACTTAGGCTTTACCTTCTCCCACGCTTCAAACGAAATCACAGAGATGGACGAGCCTGAACTGAAGACATCCTACCGCAAACTGACAGGACACCCCATCAATCAGTATTTCGGTCTCCAGTGCGACGGATTCGTGACTTCTGAAGACATAGCATCGGGCAAACTTCCGCAGTCTACATTCGGTGATGTTAAGGTCGGTGATCTGAAATACCGCGATATGAATGGCGACGGATTCATTGATGACCGTGATATTACCTATATCGGCATGAGCGACCTTCCTGAGAATACTTACGCTATTACACTTGGTGCAGACTGGAAAGGACTTGGCTTCAATGTAATGTTCCAGGGAGTAAGCGGTGTAAGCCGTTACTATGACGCAGAGGCAATGTATGCCTTCATTAATGGCGGCAAGGTGAAAGAGCATCATCTTGACCGTTGGAATCCGAACGTAAGCGAAGCCCAGAACCTCGCAAACGCCAAGTATCCACTTCTCCACTATGACAACTACGGCGACCACAACCAGCGCACCAACAGCTTCTTCTTGAAAGACGGTTCATTCTGCCGCCTCAAG
>CAYSMP010000206.1:0-6189 GCA_964432215.1 uncultured Sangeribacter sp. | reverse complement strand
CCAATTATTTCAAACCAAACTCTTTCCTCTCTTGACGATGCAAAATTAATACATTATTTTCGATTGTGCAAGAGTTCTACAAAAAAATTTACCCCCCCCTTACAATTTCACCATTTTTGTTCCAATTTAGCCAATATTATTAAAAATAATGAAAAGAAAATGAGAACTGTGAATAAAACGATGAGCATACGATCACTTTGAAAGGCCCCTCTTACGAATAAAAAAAATAATGGATAGAATAGACATCGGTAAGGAATTTTTCATTAAATTTGCACTATAATATATACGACCATGGAAAAGATCGAAAAGAAAAGGCTCGAAGCGTTGCGGAAAGCGATGGCTGAGCACAGGATCGACTGCTGCATCATCAACAGCACCGATCCACACCAAAGCGAAATACCACCAGCCCACTGGCGTGGCCGAGAATGGCTGACCGGGTTCAAGTCAGAAAACGGCACAAACGGCATCGCCGTCGTCACAAAAGATCATGCATATGTCTGGACCGACAACCGCTTCTTTATCCAAGCTCGTCAGCAACTTGATGGCACAGGGTTTGAGATGATGCCACTTGATGGACCTGAGGCTGTAGACTTGACCGGCTGGGTGACCGACCACCTTAATAATAAAGAGACGGTAGGGATAGACGGTATGACCTTCAGCATCTCCGATGCCCAAGACATGGAGCATCGTTTGGCAGACTCCGGCATAAAGCTACGTACAGACTTTCCTCAATTTGATTACTTCCGGGAAGACAGGCCAAAACGTCCATTAAATACTTTGTTCATACATGACGAGAATATCGTCGGGGAAAATGTAGAATCAAAGATCGGAAGAGTGCTTAAAGAGGTAGAGCAATCGACTGCTGACGCCATCCTCGTCTCGGCACTTGACGACATAGCATGGATCACCAACCTGCGCACTGCAAATGATATCTCCTATAGCCCTGTATTCGTAAGCTACCTTTATCTTGATAGGGATGGAAGGCGTGAACTCTTCATAGATGCGGAAAAAATCAACAAAGAGGTTATGACTTTCCTTTCTTCCTATAATATAGGAGTGCGCCCTTATGAAAGAGTAACGGAATTCGTCTCGAAACTTCCGAAGGAAACCAGATTGCTTATTGATCCGGGGCTGACTGCAATCAGTGTGTTCAAGCATATCGACTGCGATGTCGTCTTTGGAGGAGAAGGAGTAGCAAAACTGAAGAGCGTGAAAAACGAGACAATGCTTAGCCACTGGCGTACTGCTATGGAAAAAGATGGAGTGGCATTGGTGAAATTTTTCAAATGGATCGATGATGAATTTCCAAAAGGCAAGCTTACAGAAATGAGTATCGCACGCAAGCTCAGAGAGTGCCGTCTTGCTGACCCCGACTGTGTAGACGAGAGTTTTGCTGCCATAGTCGGTTGGAATGATCATGGGGCCATAGTGCACTACGAACCGAGCGATGAGACAGATGTCCCAGTAAACGGAAAGGGTATTCTGCTTATTGACAGCGGGGGTCAATATACCCAGGGTACTACAGACATCACTCGCACCATCGCATTGGGAGGCGAACCTACTCCAGAACAGAGGCATAACTTCACACTCGTCTTGAAAGGTATGATAGCCCTTGCGAGGGCGACGTTCCCCAAAGGCACCCGTGGCGCCCAGCTCGACATACTCGCACGCCAGTATCTATGGAATGAAGGGAAGGCTTATTATCACGGCACCGGCCATGGAGTAGGCTTTTTCATCAACTGCCATGAGGGTCCGGCTCAGATACGTATGAACGAGATACCCGTTGCATTGGAGCCAGGAATGGTGATGAGCGATGAACCAGGACTATATATAGAAGACAACTACGGCATACGCTGTGAGAACATGCTTGCCGTAGAGCAGTGGAAGAGCAATGAGTTCGGAGACTTCTACCGCTGGCGCAACCTGACGCTTTTCCCCTTCGACCATACGCTGATCGAAGAAGAGATACTTACTCCTGAGGAAAAGCAATGGCTTAACGCATATAATAAGGAGATACTTGAAAGGCTGACGCCGCTGCTGAATGAAGAGGAAGCAAAATGGCTATACGGGAAATGCCTTGTACTTAATGCATAATTCCTTCTTATAAATCTCACAAATCTTATAAAACTTATAAATCTTATAAAACTTATAAATCTTATAAAACTTATAAGACTTAAAACTGATAAATGATAACCGACAATTAATAATTAGAAAATGGCAATAATACAAGAAGTGAGGGGGTTCACCCCGGTGATCGGCAAGGATTGTTTCCTTGCGGCTAATGCAGTGGTGGTAGGCGATGTGGTCATCGGCGATGGATGCAGCGTGTGGTTTGGGGCAGTGCTCCGAGGCGACGTCAATTCTATCCGCGTCGGCAACGGCGTCAATATCCAGGATGGCAGCGTTCTTCACACTCTTTATGAGAAATCCACAATCGAGATTGGCGACCATGTATCGGTTGGCCACAACGTGGTGCTACATGGGTGCAAAATAGAAGACTATGCTCTTATCGGCATGGGTGCCGTAGTGATGGACAATGCTGTGGTGGGCGAAGGGGCTATCGTAGCAGCCGGATCGGTCGTGCTCAGCAACACTAAGATCGGTAAGCATGAGCTTTGGGCAGGATGTCCTGCTAAGTTCGTCAAGATGGTGGAGCCGGAGAAGGCGAAGGAGATGAACATCAAAATCGCCAACAACTATCATATGTATTCTACTTGGTATGGACCGCAGGACTGACCTGCCGGTAGCGGTAGACATTAAGGAAGCCCGTAAGGAAAAACGTGAGCGGGAGACAGACCTCAGGATTCTGAGTCTGCTCTCGCAAACGTTTCCTAACGTACAAGCAGCGAGCACCGAGATAATAAATCTCGAGGCGATACAAAACCTTCCGAAGGGTACGGAGCATTTCGTGGCCGACCTTCACGGAGAGAACGAGGCATTCTCTCATATCCTGCGCAATGCATCGGGCAATATCCGCAGAAAGGTGACTGAGATATTCGGCACATCTCTCAGAGAGCAGGACATACGTAACCTTTGCACACTTATCTACTATCCGGAGAGCAAACTGGAATATACGAAAGTCGATGAGAAGAACATGGAGGATTTCTACAATGTCACGCTCCATCAGCTCATCCAGGTGCTTCAGTCCGTATCGTCGAAATATACCAGGTCGCGAGTCCGCAAGGCGCTCCCGAAGGAATATGCCTATATAATTGAGGAGCTTCTCCATGAATCACCTACGGATTATGACAAGGACGCTTATTTCCGGCGCATCATTGAGACAATAATCTCTACGGGACAGGCCGACAATTTCATCATCGCGCTCTGCAACGTAATACAGCGCCTGAGCATCGACCAACTGCACATTCTCGGTGATATTTTCGACCGCGGGCCGGGAGCACATCTAATCATGGATACCCTATGCGCCTATGAGAGATTTGACATTCAGTGGGGCAACCACGACGCTCTCTGGATGGGAGCTGCCGCCGGCAACGACTGCTGTATTGCCAACGTGTTGCGCCTTTCACTACGCTACGGCAATATGGCTACATTGGAAGACGGATACGGCATAAACCTTGTCCCGCTTGCCACTTTTGCTCTGGAGACTTACGGGGACGATCCGTGTGAAGGGTTCGGACCCAAAATAATGGACAAGGAACATGCTCCCGACGACAAGTCACTCGCGCTTTGGGCGAAGATGCACAAAGCCATCAGCATAATTCAATTCAAACTCGAGGGGCAGACAATAGATCGCCGTCCGGAGTGGAAGATGGAAGATAGGAAACTGCTCCATCTACTCGATACCGAAAAAGGAGTCATTAATATCAACGGCAAGGAGTATGAGCTTAAAGACAGCCACTTCCCTACACTTTCAGCTGATGATCCGTATGCTTTGACTGAGGAGGAAGCATCGCTTGTGGAGAAACTGCATCATTCCTTCATGGTAAGCGATAAGCTTAACCGCCATGTGCAGTGCCTGCTATCACACGGCTGCATGTATGCGATCTATAATTCCAACCTTCTCTTCCACGCTTCTATGCCTCTGAATGAAGACGGAAGTCTCAAGGAAGTGGAACTATATGGCAACAAATATAAGGGACGGGAACTCATGCACCGTATCGGCATGATGATGCGTGCTGCTTTCAACGAAGACACAGCGCCCGAACTTAAGCACTTTGCCATCGACTACTATTGGTATCTTTGGTGCGGAAAAGAATCGCCGCTCTTCGACAAGTCGAAGATGGCTACTTTTGAGCGATACTTCATAAAGGATGCTTCTACCCATACGGAAGAGAAAGGAAACTATTATAAGCTGCGCAATGACGAAGCGGTGATCGACAGTATCCTGGATGCTTTCGGAGTTGAAGGTGAGCACCGACACATAATCAACGGTCATGTACCGGTGAGAGCCACCAAGGGAGAAAGTCCGATGAGGGCCAATGGCAAGTTGCTCGTGATCGATGGCGGTTTTGCCAAGGCATATCATGCTACGACCGGCATTGCAGGCTATACATTGGTCTATCACAGCCGCGGATTAGAGCTCGTGCAGCATGAGCCGTTCGAATCAGCCGACATGGCAGTGAAAGAGGGCACAGACATTCTCGGCTCAAAGCAGATAGTAGAGTTATCAGCAAAACGGCTTAGAGTGCGCGACACTGACAAAGGAGCGGAACTGCAGGGTCAGATAGATGAACTGCGCGACCTTCTCCAGGCTTTCCGCCATGGACTCGTCAAAGAACGCCACATACGCTAAAGACTAATATTATCATGAAATCGTTGAAATCAATACTTCTATTATCGGCTTTGTCGTTGGCTTCTCTTGCTGGCAATGCTACTCCCCCCTCGGCAGATCTCGAAACTGACCTCCATAAACTCTCCGGCAATCTGCGTGCGTATCCATTCGCTGAATGCGATCCACCCATGCAGACCCCTCCCCCAGCAGGTTATATCCCCTTTCACCTTGAGCACTATGGACGCCACGGCTCCCGTTGGCTTATCGGAGAAAACGATTACATTACTCCTGTCAAAAATCTTGAGAAAGCGGAGAGAGCAGGAAAACTGACTCCTCTTGGAAAGGAAACCCTCAATGTCCTGCGCGACATCGAAAAGCAATCGCGCGGACGTCTCGGTGAATTATCTGACAAAGGTGCGCTTCAGCATCAAGCCATCGGCCGACGTCTTGCCCGCAATTATCCCGAGCTCTTTACTGACTCCTCACATGTAGACGCGAAAGCAACCGTCGTAATCCGCTGCATACTTTCTATGCTCAACGGTCTGCAGGGTATCCGTGAAGTGGCTCCCAATGTAAGCATAAAGAGCGATGCATCTTACGCCGACATGTATTTCATGAACTATGACGATAAACCGGCATGGGAGATAAAAGACAGGGCGAACGCGACGGCACTCCGCGACTATTGGGCAAAGCATCCTGTACCCGACGGGTATCTCTCAAGACTCGTCACCGACAAGCAGTTTGCTATAGACAGTGTAGCCCCGGGCCTTATGCCACAACTATACTGGATACTCGCCAACACGCAGGGACACACGGGACAGCCTTGGATGCTCGACCAAGTATTCACTGCCGATGAAGTGCGCGAGGCATGGCGTGGCGACAATGGGATGTGGACGCTCCATTGCATCGACTCACCTCTTACTGATCGGCGGATGCCGTATACGCAACGTATGCTTCTGAAAAATATGATTGAGAGTACCGACACAGCAATGATGTCGACTCGTCCGAGTGTCAACCTCCGCTATGGACACGATGGAATACTGATCAACTTCATCACACTTATGGAAGTCGATGATCTTGGAAAAGAATTTGCGTCGATAGAAGAGGCTGAGGCAGCCGGAGTGCGCAGCTACGACCTGATACCGATGGCGGGCAATATACAGCTCGTATTCTACCGTAATCCGGAGGGCGACGTACTCGTGAAGTGTATGCTCAACGAGCAAGAAGTGCGGTTGCCTGCCACCCCGGTCAGTGGTCCTTACTACCGTTGGAGCGATCTGCGCAATTATTATTTAGAGAAGGCCAACCGCTACTGATGGAATTGGAAATATAAATTTATCAACAAAAAATGAAAAAAAACGGCGACCGCATTAAACTTTCTGCGGTCGCCGTTGTCTTAAAGATAAAGTAAGAAATTAGTTTCATGATGTTAGGTTAGTAAAATGTATTATGGAAAG
>CAYSMP010000205.1:0-6206 GCA_964432215.1 uncultured Sangeribacter sp. | reverse complement strand
CTTTCGCCCTCCTCGCTTCTATTATGCTACTTCTTTTCATTTCTCTCGGTAACAAACTCTTTATTGAAGAAACAAGCAAAGTAACTTAAAAGTTAAGAATCCCTGTAAAATAAAACCAATCGGCAAGGAATGTAGGTAGGATGCTCCGCATCCGTCCACACGCGTACATTAGTGATTAATAGTTAGCGAATTGCCTGCATAAAAGTTGGCACGAATTGTATACCAAGAATGGCAGCTATTCGGAAAAAACTTGAAAGTTGAATGTCTGCTTTTCCACTCTCAACACGTGCAATATAGCTCTGTTCGCGTCCGAGTTTCTCAGCCACTTGTTTTTGTGTCAGGTTGAGCTCTTTACGTCTCTCACGCAGCATATTTCCATAGAACCAAGCAAGAGATTCCTCATCAAACTGCTCTCGGCTTGGACTGCCTGGAGTGCCATACTTCTCATCAAGTTCATCATTAAACGAAGTAAGCTTAGCCAATTTTTCGGGATCTAACTTTCTCATAATTCTAAATTGTTTAATATTCGGGTTGCAATTTCTACTTGTTTACGATAATCTTTATTATCTTTCTTAAGAAAGCCATTGAGCAAGATAACATTCTTAGATTCTATGAAGTTATCATGATCAATAGCGAATAGGATTGTCCTGTATTCATTGGTTCCAATTGATACTCTCATTTCGTACAAATCCGTCTTTTCTAAATGTTTGACAAATTTCGTTGAGACGTTATAGACGGTTGCCATAACATTCATTACGTATTGAAATTTTGTCTGTACTTTTACAGGCAACGATTCGTAGAACTCCAAGAATTCTGGTGTCCTAAGGATTGTACGTACATACTGACTTGAGATATCTTCTGGTTCCATTGTGCAAAGATAACTAATTAGTGATAAATTTGCAAATTATTTGAAGAAAAAAGTATTGATTTTTTCAATACTTTTGTATGGCGTTCCAAGACCCTCAACCGTCTCCCAGGGTAGCAAGCACCGTCCCGATGCGTCCCCGCCTGTGTAAGGTAACTAAATCCAAGACAATTAACCATCTCAAATCCCTCAGCTAAAGTCACACCCTCCACCACCAACCCTGGATGGGTCGCAACAAAAAAAGAGGACAACCAAAAACCGGTCATCCTCCCCCAAGACAAATCTGAGTCTCCTAAAACCAATATATTTCTCTTAATCAGATCCAAGAGAAACTGGGTGGCAGTTGGATTATAGGAATAAATCCATAAACCTCTTTACAAATCCCTCAACTGACCCCTCAACCAAACCTCCTCTCTCAACTATTCCCGAGTGGTAACACTAACCAAATTCTCTTTTCTATGAGGCCTCTCAATTCTCCTCATTATTAAAATTGACAATTCATATAACCCATACAATGGAATACACACTAAAATTAATGTCATAATATCCGGCGGTGTGATGATGGCTGAAATTATAGCAAGTAAAACAATTGCATGTTTACGATAAGCAGCCATTTGAGAAGCATTCAATATTCCCATTTTAGTTAAAATGAATGCAATCACAGGCAATTGAAATACCACCCCCATTATAAGAGTTAGCGAAATAAACAAAGAAATGTAGCTGTCTAAGCTTATCATACTTTGCACCTTTTCCTCAACACTATAAGTTCCCAGGAATCTAAAGGAAATCGGGAAGAGTATATAATAGCTCATCAACACCCCCAATATGAACAAAAAATAGATACATAAGATAATCTTATTCGAATACTTCTTTTCATTTTCATTAAGTGCTGGGGAAACAAATCGAAATAATTCAAACATAATGAAAGGGGAAGCGCATAGTAAGCCTAAATATATGGAGGTAGTAATGTGAGTGACAAATTGGCTGGAGACATCAGTGGCAATTAGGTTAATATCGAAAGATTCAAATTGGAACATCGGATTAAAATTCCTAATCAAATTTCCCACTGCACGATATGTCACAAAAGAAGAATCACGCGGACCTAAAAGGATATCGAATGTGATTGCTTTAAGGCAAAAGATGATACATGCAAAGACAAATGTTACTCCTAAAATTCGGAATAACATTTGTCTAAAAACCTCAAGATGCCCACCAAAGGACATCAGTTCATCTTTATCAGTCATGCTTTAGTTTGGTGCTCCCGATTCATTTTTTGTATCTGGCTCATCAGTATTGATTAAGTCAGTGACTTCTTTTGCACCTTCTTTAAACTCTCTAACTCCTCGACCAAGCCCTCTCATCATTTCCGGAAGTTTCTTTCCTCCGAAAAGCAATAATACAAGAGCCCCAATCAGAAGCAGTTCCGTAGTTCCAATAAATCCAAGTATCATATTCTTAATTTGTCACAAGCATTATTTCGTTTGTTTGAAAGTTTATCTCCCAGCTTCCATTGTCCGCTGATTCCCACTGATATTTTGCCCCCATACGATCCCACCAATTTTGAAATTTTGTGGCCGTCTCTCCCATATCCTTTACGAGTTTTTCGTATAGATCCGTATTGTCAGCTGTCAGAATTTTTGCCAATTCATTGAGTCCATTGCGACGCTCAAATAGCATCTGGATTTCATCCCGTTCTTCGGGTGTAACGTATCCTACTTTTTTCTTCATATCTATTTGCGGTTTACAATTTTATCAAAAGGATCCAAATAATATACGGTTGGTATGTCTATTTCAGATAAATAATCTGGATAAATATTTCTTAATTCTGTTAGTAAATTTCTTGATACATTTCGCTCATAATGAGCCATAACGCATTGCTCATGACTTGGTGTGTTTATCTCCCTCGTCATTTTCTTATTAAGCCATACACATCTTTTACATTGAAAAGCTTCGCATTTTCTGCATATAGGAGAATGACTTAGTTTGTACAGCTGAGAATTTTTTACATCCAATCCCTTGTCCAAATCTCCAATGCTCTCCAAATCTTCATAATAGAAAGCCGGACAGGTATAGAATTTTCCATTAGGAGCTAATGTAATGCTTTCATATCCTGCATTGCAATTATTCATCTCCTTTAGCATCAGCCTATCAGTAAGAAGATTTAGTTGCACTGGTCGCCCGGATGTGTAGATCTTCACAATGACAGAAATCAATCCCTGTAAGAAATTATTATAATCCTTCAGATTATCCTCTTTTATTAAATCCCAATCAGTAAAAATTATATTGATTCTATCTGCTTTATGTAGGGCATCTCTTAACTCCTTTTCATGGCATAATAAGTCCGGCAATGACGTTCTAATTACATACGAGCATCCTTTCACAAATTCGAATGTCTCAACCGAATTCCAATCATCAAAAACAACTATCTCTGCGGAAGTTTTTAGGTCGTCATTGGCGATATTATGTGGAACAATATCTACATGCTCAATTTCATTGACTAGTTTCATTACCTCCGGGGATAAATCCGAAGAGGGATAAAGAAACTGTACAGAAACATTCTCTTTCATTGCCCATGGGATTGCCTTTTTGAGAATATCAACTGGTATTTCTCTATTGCCATTTCCTGAATTGTAATGACAGAAAGAGACGGCGTCTTCGGCAAGTGGAATAATCAAGTATTTCAACATAGACGTTCCTTGTTAAGAATTAGACGAGTGTTCTCGGTCGAGTTTGCGTTTGAGCTTATTCCAATAATAGTTATTGGCTCTCACTCGTGCCTTATGCATCTTGCAAATAGCTGTAGACCTTTGATAGATAGTATCAGTCTCTGCAGCATCATAATTTTCGCCTTGACACCACGCGCATCCACTGGCAACTTCACAGTCAATACACTTTTGTGGGGATTGTGTGGTACGGTCAAGAGTAAGGAATGGGCGTAAAAGATTCTTATCAATACCATCCTCTACATTGCCAATTATTATTGGTTGCTTTGTCCGCAAAGCATATCCTGCAAATCTAGTGCATGGATAGAAATTCCCTTTTGCATCTACTGCAAGCATTTTGCCGGCTCCACACCAATTGCCATTGTCATTGACGGGATCCATAGGTTTGCCAATAAATTCAGCAAAGAAAGAGCAAGCATAATCTCTATAGTATTCTCCATCGATTATAGCATCGGCGAGTTCAATAAGTTGCTCCTCAAAAATTGCATCATCGCCATCTTTCCACACATCCTCAAATACCACATTAATATTCACTTCCTTAATGCCAAGAGAATACAAATGCAATACGCTTTCTTTTATGTAAGGCAAGTCTGCACTACTGATTGTAACCTTTGTGCCTCCGGCAGGAAATTGTTTTAGCCATAACGGTATGTTTCGCACTACATCAACATAGCTCCCTCGTTCCGTACCTTCTCCTTTCCAGATTCGATTCAGGTCATGTTTCTTTTGAGTGCCATCAATGGTGATGCCAATGGAGAGGTGTTCTCGATTTTTAGCTATGAACTTTTGGACTTTATCAGAATCGTAGTTTATGCCATTTGTCGAAAAGGAGAAGCGATAAGAATTAAACCAATGATGGTTTAATCTGAACATTTCGGTCTTAATATAGTCACATATCTTATCGATGAGTTCTATTTCCAAAAATGGCTCACCTCCAATGAAATCCCAGACTACAGACTTCTCTCTGAATTCATTCTCATTGGAAAGGATGTAGTCTATCGCCTGTTTCGCTATAGGCCATGACATCCTTTCCTTATCGTTTTTCCCGACAAGGTAACAGTATTTACAAGCAAGCTGACAGTCCTTAGTGACGATGAAAGTGATTGACTTAGCCACCCCACCTTCCCAAGGCTTTCTAAGTTCTTTAATATCCATCAGAAAAGTCGAGCTGTCCCATAACAACTTCCACCACAAGCATTCCCACATGCGCCCTTGCATGATCCAGAACAAGAATATGTACACCCCGTACATCCAATACTACATGTCCCTTTACACTCAAGTTCACAATTAGAAGCACATAGATCAAAGCAGCCTCGACCACATCCTTGTCCACAGCCACTTGCACAGGTCTGCCCGCATCCTGTTCCACATTGTGTAGTACAACTAGCAGTACAATCACCTTGGCATCCTCCTTTACATTCACCTTTACAGTTCCCAGTACAACTGCCCAGACAAAGTCCAGTGCAAGAAGAGCCAGTACAATAATCCCCAGACTTGGTTTCTGTGGCAAGAATCGGCAATGTCGGAGAGATTATAAGTCCTATAATTGGCAATGCTTTAGCAATTGACTTTCGAAAAAACTCTCTTCTGTTCATATTAATCTTATTATGTAATTATTGAACCACATATGACTTATCAAATGGCCATTCATTAAATGAGATTCCCACTCCAACGCCATCAAAATATATATTAAAACAATTGGGTTCTTTCTTATAAGGCGCTATTCGAATTGTTGCTTTGGCACGTCTTAGGGCCCTTGCAGAAGTGCCTTTGGGCTCAATCATAGGAAACAAATAATGTTCAAGTACCTTTTCAATTGTCGGATATTCATCTGTGACATAATATTCCACCCATCCTTGATATTCATACCATTTGTTCAATTTTAAATGATCTTTCCGTTCTTTTTTGTCTGGAGGAATATAGGTATTTACTTCAACTTTGAAACACCAATCCCATTTCTGAAAACTCGGATCCCTAAAAATAAAACCATTAAATATGTTAGTATTACCATAGGTATTATACGTTATAGAGCACAACAAATCATTGCAAGCCCATGAAACACTAGAATATCTCCTTTCCCAACTGCTCCAATAACCATGTACATACGCTGCCGTAGAAATGGTATATTGAGCTTGTAAGAACATTGGGATAAGGCACATTAAAACAAAAATAATTTTTCTCATAGATTTGGGTTAGATTTCTTAAGTATTTAAATCCTTTCCAAGGACTTTATATTGTTTATAAAATCATATTAATGTTTAAATACAAAGTTTATTTCATTATCATTGAAATAAATTTGGTGTTATGATATATATCAAGTAAAAGAAAAACAATGATGACGTCATATTTTTCTTTACTCAATTCTCTCACTAATCGGGAAATACTCTTTTGCACACCATACAACTCTTACCACTGACCCAGCAGATTCATCATTTTCAAGTAGCTCTAAATCTTCATAGCATTCTTCTCTTGAAAGGCCTTCTTTCTCTATTACACCCAAAAGAAGCCCACAGGCTATAGCCTCATATTGATTTGGGAGAGCTACCCCAGTACCTGTCTGGAAATTAAAGAATGGTTTTCCATGACTTTTAAAATAAAGTGTATATACCATATAAAAT
>CAYSMP010000204.1:0-6230 GCA_964432215.1 uncultured Sangeribacter sp. | reverse complement strand
CTCGAAGAGAGCAACGACCGCATCATCAACCAGCTCATCACCAACAATGTGCTCGAAGAGGGTCCTTGCCAGCTTCAGATGGGTCTCACTGAGTTGATGCCAGGCAGCGTTTGGAACACTATGCCGGCTCACACCCACGACCGCCGCGTTGAGGCTTACTTCTACTTCAATGTGCCGGAAGGCAACGCCATCTGCCACCTCATGGGCGAGCCCCAGGAGACACGCGTAGTATGGCTCCACAACGAGCAGGCCATCATGAGCCCTGAATGGAGCATCCACGCTGCTGCCGGCACATCCAACTACATGTTCATCTGGGGCATGGGAGGCGAAAACCTCAACTACAACGACAAAGACGAAATCAAATACCTCGAAATGAAATAATTATGATAGAGAGGCTTCCCAGCCTCTCTACAAAAGCAAAAGAAGGACGCATCCCCGCTTGGGAATGCGTCCTTTGTCAAAATTGGGTTATTTCAATAATTACTTCTTTTCTTCGTGTCTTCTTTCGATAGCGCGGTGCACATTGTGTATCTCCTTCACTGCGCAAAATGCTGCAGCTACGGTAGCCACTTTAAGTGCAAGTTTTGCTATGTCAAATGCCAAGCGCAAAGCGCTGTCGTTTTTTTCTTCGTGTGCCATTTTCAATTGTGTTTTTTATAGTTCTTAAATCAAAATCAATGTGTATTCAATAGTATCAATCATTATCAAGGTTTCATCAATAAAACAATGAAAAATCGCCGAAGGTTCACTCTTCGACGATTTTTATGCATGTATAGCTTACTCAAGAATCACTTCCCCATCTGGAAATGCCGCGAAGCAAGCCGGTAGCCGTCGCAGAACACCTCAACAGTATAGTCGCCGGCAGTAAGAGTAGTATTGACATTCCAATAGATGGTCACTGAAATCTCATCATTGGCATACTCCACCTGACGGTGTGCGGTAGCCGGAACACTCGCTCCATCCATCGGGAATGTCACGCCTCCACCAAGCAACGAACCCTCCGGAGTCACAATCCGCACGTAGAAATCTTTCATACCTGGAGCAGCAGTCGTATTGGGACTCACCGTAAAACCGACTGCAAGCTGCTGAGCCTTACCGATCTTCTTCTCAGTCTTACCCTTCTTATTCAATGCCTGCAGATAGAGGCCGGTTATATTCAATTTCTTAGCCTGCTTCACAGTCTGAGTAAGCTCCTCATTGCTCTTGGTAGCCACTGTCACCGCCGAAGTCAGCTGCTCATTGCGCGTCCTCACCTCTGCCAAGTCTTTTCTCAAGCCCTCATTTTCTTTCGAGAGGCGGTCGATTTCCTCCAGATAATGCTTAAGGATACCACGTAGAGTCGCGATCTCATTTTCCAGAGCCTTGATTCTGGCACGGTTTGCAGCATTGCTCTTCTTCTCCTTATCGAGCTCCTGAAGAAGACCTTCCACCTTCATACGCGCCTGATTGTACTGTTGCACCAGAGAATCATTCTTAAGATACATCTGCTGGTCCTCATACATGTTGAAACTTGCATTAAGCTCGTTAAACTCATTACTCAGCACCAGCCGGTCATTAGCCAAAGCCAGAGAATCTGCCCTCGCCTCAGCCTCATTAAGGCTTTCAGTACGGGAGTTATTGCTATATATCAGCACCACGACCAGAGCCACCAGAGCCACAGCGACTCCGATAGCCGTATAAAGAATTACTTTCTGCTGCTTATTCATATCCGCATCCAGGGGTTATATCTTTCTAAAAAAATTTACTATCACATTCGTTTTCAAGCCAGAGTCTCCTTCCGCTAAATACTTAATACTTCCTACTTAACACTTAGCAAAAGCCACTCTCCTCTTTCAACCTGCAAAGTTAATAAAAAGTTTTGACACTCCCCCCATTTTCCCACTTAAATCAATCATATCATGCGCGCTTTCCTTTCCTCTTTGCTTTCTCATACGCAATATGTCATACAACATACTTAACGTTTATTAACATCTGAAAGTATCCTTTATGTTCTCTTTTTATTAAATTTGAATTTTTTAAGTAGCTCGCAAAAATTAATGATATGATAAAGGCCAAGATGGCCAAGATTATCTGCAGTTATCATATCAAGACCTTTGCAGTTGCTTAGTTAACATTTTGTCGTTTAATTTTTGTGATCAACTTATTAACAAAACTCTCATACTATGGCCATTATTGATTGCGTATCTTGGAGTCCACAAGGCAATGAAATCATTTATGCTTATAAATATCCACAAAACAACTTATCTACATACACTCAGCTGATCGTAAACGACTCTCAAGTTGCCCTACTTTTTTCAAAAGGGGAACTTATCGGAAAGTTCGGTCCAGGGAAGCATACACTCAGCACTGAAAATATACCGGTTCTAAGACGTCTTTTCGGTATACCCTTCGGTGGGAAGAACCCATACCTGGCTCAAGTTTGGTTTGTCAATCTCGTTGATACATATTCTATTCCATGGCTGATCAAAAACCTTGCTATTCACGATGCAGACTATCAGACCAACCTTCCCCTGAAGATCGACGGCCAATACGGCATTCGAATCTCAGATCCTGAGAAGTTCATAATCAAGATGGTGGGCACACGCAACGAGTTCTCTCAGCGCGACCTGACTCTCCAGTTTGAAGGGGAATTCACCACAAAGGCAAAATCAGCAGTGGTCAGCTTTATGATGAGCAATCATATTGGATATAAGACTATTTCAGCCCATCTTGAAGGTCTCTCTAATCTTCTTAGAGAAAAGCTCACCGAATTCTGGAAAGAGCAAGGTATCGAGCTCACTAAATTTTACGTATCCAATATAGACATTGATACATCGACCGAAGAGGGGCGCAAGGTGAAGAATGCAATAGCCACTCAGAGTTCAATGTCTATTACAGGCCATACTTGGCAACAAGAGCAATTGTTTGATACCGCCAATAATGCCCTGAATAGTTTTTCAGATGGAATGAATGGAAATGGGGGTCTGCTGGGTGGGCTTATGGCTATCAATATGATGAACGGAATGGGAGGTGCCATGGGTGGGGGTGCCATGAATCCACAGTATCAACAACCCACTTTTGGAGGAAGTCAACCCTTATCCGGATCCATCGACAATCATCCCCAACAAGGGGGAGTGAGGATGGTCTATTGCTCTGCATGCGCAAAGAAGTTTCCCGGCTCCATGAGTTACTGCCCCAACTGCGGCAACAAATACAATCCATGTCCCAACTGCGGCTCCGACAATCCGGAGGAGGCGAGAAGATGTGTCAACTGCGGTACGCCCCTTATCGGGTCTACACCAAAATGTCCTCATTGCCACACCGAGCTACCTCCCGGAAGTACCTTCTGTCCGGGCTGCGGACAACCGGTGATAAGCGACAGCAACAGATGCTCACGTTGCGGATCTGCAATTCCTCCTACTGCCAAATTCTGTCCACGCTGTGGAAATAAACGATAACGGATTCTTAACTCACCATACAAAAACTATGAATATTAAATATTTCACTATTTTATTGGGTATTGCAGCCGAAATAATATTGGCAGTAGTTTTTTTCTCTCTGATCCCACTTGAACTTCTGCAAAATGATGTCAGATGGCTCGACTTTCTGGTGATGTCGGTAATCAACATCATTTTTATACTCAACGTCCTTTTCCCTCTGGTAGCCCTTGAAGACAAGGCTCACAAAGAGGTGGCAGGACTTGGCATACAGTGGACATCAACTGCATGGTATTCTGTCATCGCATTTCTCTTCATAATAGGTAATATAATCTATTCTTGGCAAGCCTTATCTCCAGCCTTGAGCTTCGGGATTCAAGCTACAATTCAAAGCATCCTTCTACTTTGTTTTCTCGGTGGCATCGTTGCTTCAAGAGCAAGTATGGCGAAAGCCCAAGAAGTATATATAGAGCAGAAGGAAGAGAAAAAAGGGAAAGTAAGTATAAAAGCAGCAGTAGGCACACTGCTTGCCAATGCTGAAGACACCCCTTTGCTCCCTACAGAACTAACTGAAAGAATAAGGAAAATCTATTCCGACACACGCTATATATCCCCTTCCGGATCTAAAGAAGCTATTATAGCTGATAAAGCCATCATACAAGACTGTGATATAATTCAAGCGGCATTTTGCGACTATGAAATGAATCAAAAGCTTATATCTCAACAACTAACCCGGCTGGAAAATGACCTTATACGACGTCGCAATTTAAAAAATTAATCAAACAATCTAATATTCAGACCTTAAATATCAAAACCATGGACGGAAAAATTTTCGCTGATTCTGCCAATATTTGGCAAGATCAGGCAAAAATTCTTTTCAACTACTACCATCAGGCTGCCGAGCGGATAGTAAAAGAAGAAGAACGAATCGAAGAAGAAATCAAAAATCTCAACCAAGAGAAAGACGCTTTAGAAGAAAAGCTATCCAAAGCCTGGATTTGGATATTCCTGCTCATTTTCCCATATTTCATTGTCAAAAGCAACCTACAAAAGAAAATCGCGGAAATCGAAGAGCGGATTGGAGTCTTCAACGACGAACATAAAAAGATATTCCGCGACTATAAGGTATCCCGGCTTGGAGTGGCATACGTGCCTGTGGCCGAACAAGTAAAGTATCAAGACAAAAGTTTCATCGTAGACTTCACTAATGCGGTGCCAGATTCTGAGATATCACTTTCAATATCCCGTCAGAATCCACTGCTCATACAGACTATCCATGCTCTCAATCATCTTGCCAAAGAAGCTCCCTTTGTGGAGACATCTGAAGAGTCAGAGACTATAGCCACCGACGACTATTCCCGCTCGATTCAGGAAATAAGAGAAAATGACTATCTCGGAGCTCTTGAACGCTCACTACGCACTGTAGCATACTGCATGGACGATCTTGAGACTGTGTCTGTATCCTTGCCGCTTGTGCTTCAAGATTCCACTTATCTCCCGCAGCTTGATGAGTTCGCTACCACTACTCCTCCTAAAGACGCGCCCACTGTAAAAGTATTCGACAACGCCATATATACACCAGGCATAGAAAAATTCCGCGAAATCAACGAACTGAAGAATTCATTGTCTAACGAGACCTCTCAATTTGAAGAGATTCTCAAGAGCCTTATGCTCTCTATCGGATCATCAGTTCAGACTGTAGCCAGGATGAAGGTAGCTTCTGTAGATAAGATCGTACTCGAATCAAATCGTATCCTGTTCCAGATACTTAAGGCTCCCTACAATCACTATTCTCCTGATCTTGAAGCGGAGGAAATAGAAAGAATCAGACAAGAAGATTTCAACTATGCCGACAGTATACAAGGCTACGAGCCCTTCCAACTGCGCCAGTCATCACGAGTAAAATTCAACCCGATGTCCGGCACATGGATGGCTGAAGACGGCTCCCAGACCGTACAGCCTTTTGGTGTGCATCAGATGTACGAGGAAATAGTAGCTCCCATGGTGCAAAACCTTATGCAGGAAAACCGCCTCGAGCGCCTCAAGATTTATAATCATATTAAAGACCAGAAAATCAGCTATCTCAATAAATGGCATCAGGATACGGATGCATTCTATCGTGCAAACAGAGCTGAAAGTGCCGATATAATCAATCTGATGCAAGGCACTCTCACTGAATACGTCAGCGCATACAATAATCTTCTTGCCCTGCAGAAGACAGAGACTCAGATGCAGGCTTCTGATGGCAATCTGGATGCTACCGTAGTCAATGCTATAGATAACTCTGCCGATTCAATCGCT
Source organism: uncultured Sangeribacter sp. (assembly GCA_964432215.1). Lineage (GTDB taxonomy): Bacteria > Bacteroidota > Bacteroidia > Bacteroidales > Muribaculaceae > Lepagella. Next base: position 513 of record CAYSMP010000204.1, on the reverse strand, counting down.
GCTTTTGAGATCCAAAGCCAGGACTTCCAGCAATGCCAGAACGAATTCGAGGAGTATATAGAGCGTCTGAAAGAAGACATCGAATTGAAGGCTGCAAAATTCGGCCACGTTGAGTATTATGACGCAAAACTCCGCGATGGATACTCAAACGCCGTAGCGATTGCTGCATCAGAAATCCACAAGATGGACGACCGCCGCAAAACACTTGCCGCTGTCAATCCTAAACTTGCCAAAGACTCAGAGATTCCACCTCGGCCACACGTCAGCGACATGGCCTATGAACACTTCTCCCTCAATCTTCCGGCCATGGTCAAGGAGGCTCTCAATGTCATTAGCTCCACTTCTAAAGATGGTTCGGACAGCCATAACTCCGATAGTCAGAATGCCAATGAGGAGGGATGTAATAATGAAGTTGTTTAAACTTATTTTTTTATTAAGATTTCGTCAGGTTTTCGAGCGGATTTTTCTTCATGAAGAGGGAGCAATGCGGGCATTGTGACCGATGAATGAAGG
>CAYSMP010000203.1:0-6253 GCA_964432215.1 uncultured Sangeribacter sp. | reverse complement strand
TGGCAGTAAGCTCAACGAAGATCTGGAGGCATTGCGCAAGGAATATGACCGATTGATTGCTCAGAATGCAGAAAAGTGGAATGTGGAAGAAGAGCGTGCCTCGTCAGTTGTAGTGCGCCTGAGAGAAGATATTCATAAGAAAGATATCCAGCTCAATGAAGCCCGACTCTCAATCCTCTATGCTGAGGAGATAAAAAAAAATGAGGACTTCCTTAAGAATCTCAATCATCAGCTTCAGGAACTTGAAGCGAAAGAAAATGCTCTTGTCAGCAGGGCAGAGGCTATCACTAATGCTATGGAGACGGAGCGTCTGAAGACAGAGGCAGAATATGCCGAGATTCTTGCTGAGATGCGCCGGCAGGTTGAATATTTGAAGAGCGAAATAGCAGCTGAGAATAAGTTGCTTGATAGTTCTAAAGGTTCGTTTATCGAATGGCTCGAATCAAATGTGCCTGGTTGGGTAGACACTATCGGTCGTGTGGCAGATGAAAAGAGTGTACTGTATAATACCGAGCTTTCACCTTCACTCTCTTCTTTCTTCGGAGAGGTAAGCTTCTTTGGCGTAAACCTTGATTTGTCTCAATTGCCGGTGAGGGTGAGAAGTCCCTTCCAAATCAGGGAAAACATTGGTCTCATCCAAGAGCGTTTGGATGCAGCTGTCGCTGCGCTGAAGGAAAAAACTGATGAAAAGGAGGCTGAAATCAAGAAAGGTCGCACTCGTATGATGGCGCAATTGAATGCTGTCAATAAGGATAAGGACAATACAAGAGGAGCTATCATACTGCTTCCCCAACGTATCGACCGCGCTACAGTGGAGCTCAATGAGCTGCTCTCCAAGTCTAAGCGTGAAAAGGATGAGCTTCTGAAGCGGCTCGCCGTTGAGAAAGAAGCTCTCCAGACAGAATTCCTCAAAGCTAAAGAGAATCTTGATGCAGTAAAAGCAAAGAAAAATGATAGCCGCCTGTCTTTGGAAAAGAAGCGCAAGGGTAAGGAAAATGCCTTGCGTAAAGAGTGCGAGTCATTTGTCGGCAGGCAACGCGAAAACATAGCCCAAAGTAAAGGGCGCCTTGAGGCTGAGCTGAAAGAACTCAATCGGCAGCAGTTGGAGGCTATGAAGAAAGAGGGCGTGGATACAGATATGGTGCAGGAGAGGAGGCTTTCTCTTCGCAAGGCGGAGGATAAACTCAAAGAGATAGAATCAAACCGCACCATTATAGTTGAATATCAGATGTATAAGCGTGAATACATCGACCGCATTGATGATTTTAAAGCCAATAAGGAAGCTATCGAGGCTAAAATTCGTTCCCTCTCTGAAAAGCACGAGGCAGTTCAGAAAAAAAAGGGTGAGGAGGAATCTTATTATTCCGGTATTCTCCAGAAACTGAGGATTCGTAAAGAATCTCTCAAGGAGGATCTGGATGAGGCACGCCATTTTCTTAACTCCCCGACAGCTCCAGAGGGTATCAAGGATGCTGCCCCGCTAGCAACTACTGAGGGTTGCCGCGTCATAATCCGGAATATCCATTCCACTGTGGCAAAAATTAACGCAGGTTTTGAGACTCTCGGGAGAGAAGTGAATGCATTTCGTGAGCCTTTTTCTCCCCGCAATACTTTTGGATTTCCTGAGCATCCAGCGACGGATGCTGAGTTTCTTGCCTACGCCATGAGCGTCAGGGAGTTTGTTGAGAATGATAAGATCCGTGACTTCCAGACTGTCTCCAACTCCATGTATAAGGATGTGCTTGGATTGGTATCGCGCGAATATTCCACTCTCGCAGAGCGGGAGTCGGAGATTCAGAAAGTGGTCAATGAGGTGAATCGCGACTGCTCACGCAGGCAGTTTGCCGGCGTAATACGTAAGATTGAAATCAGTCTCAACCGAAGCGACAGTGCTGTCATCCGTACACTTCAGAACATACATGAATTCTGGAGCAAAAACAGTATGGAGATAGGGGAGGCGAATCTCTTCTCCTCGCTCGATGCTTCTGATAGCAATGCCGAAGCTGTAGAGTGGCTGAGACGTCTTTCTGATATGCTGAAGGATCACGATGACCTCGATAAAATCACATTGTCAGACAATTTCTCGCTGAAGATTCGTGTGGATGAGAATGGCAATAACACAGGTTGGAGTGATAATTTGAAGATGGTTGGGTCAGAAGGAACGGATATTCTTGTGAAAGCTATCATTAATATTCTGCTGATAAATGTCTTCAAGAAGCGTTCCGGTGGAAAGAAAGATGAGGATGGTTTCCGTATCCATTGCATGATGGATGAGATCGGTAAACTGGCGGAAGAAAACATCAAGGGTATTGTTGAGTTTGCCAATGCACGGGGTATCTATGTTGTCAATTCCGCACCCAAAGTGCATAGTCCCCTCTCTTATCGCTACATATATCTTCTAAATAAGGATGCAGAAGCGAATACGTTCATACATCCCGTCCTTTCCACGCGTCAAAATTTTGAGAAATGAAACTCTCTGAAGGTCTTTTGAAGAAGATTCATCAGCTTTTGCTTGGTCAGCCCGTCTCCTCCAGTAATCTGCGGGGGATTGGGTTGAAACATTAGTGGCAGAAGGTGTATTGGTCAGAGAATTTCATGGTTCCCGCAGAAGCTATCGCATCTCTGACAAGGATTCCTTTCTTTCAGCGTTGGCTGATGTAGATGAGCGATTCAAAAACATTGACTTGTTGTTTGATGATTTCGGAAATTTGGCTTTAGATAGAAGTCTGCAAGCTGCAGCCGGTGGCAATTCCAAGATGGTGAAAAGCCGTAGTTGTCCGGGTTTCCCTGTAAATAGTTGGGAGCCTATAGTTTGTCTACTCAATGGTAAGGAGTTTATAGTAGCTCCTGAACCGGGGGAATTTACTTTTATCTGTGATTGGCAAAATTTCCGGATTCCTATTGATGTGACCGTGATAGGAATAGAAAATATGGAGAATTTCCGATTGATAAGGGATCAACGAGCCTTCTTGGCTCCGTTGGCAGAAGGAAAGCCGATTCTGTTTGTATCGCGTTTCCCTCAGTCAAAGGATTTAGGGGAGTGGCTTAAGGGTATTTCCAATAAGTATATCCATTTCGGTGATTTCGATTTGGCAGGTGTTAAAATCTTCGAAACGGAGTTTGCCGTGCATCTAAGAGATGATAATAAAAACACTCGGCGCTGCTCCATGTTTATTCCAGCCGATATAGAGGAGCGCCTCCGTGACGGTGTCAGAAAGCGCTATGACGAGCAACTTCCGGAATGCGAGTCACTCTCATCTCCCGACCCTGAAGTGCAACGCCTCCTGTCATTAATCCACAAATATCGCCGAGGCTACGACCAAGAAGGCTACATCCATCGCCATCCCAAATTGAAAGATATAAAATCAATTAGTGACAAAATCCCAATTTAAATCGTTATTCATTTTTATCCAATATTGCGAGGTCACAATATTCCTGAAGCAATGTTTGCATCTTTTCTTTAGGTATAAGTTTCCGTTTATATTCCGCAACCATGGTAGGACTCATGCTTCGGCTCATCGCATATTCCACCACCGTCTTATCTGCATCAGGACAAAGAATTATTCCAATCGATGGGTTTTCATTGCTCCGTTTTACATCACGGTCGAGAGCTTCGAGATAAAACTCCAATTGTCCCAAATCCGATGGATGAAATTTTCTCCGCTTCAACTCTACAGCTACAAGCGCCTGTAGACCACGATGAAAGAATAAAAGATCAGCCTTAAATACTGAGGCTCCTACTTCAAGCTGATATTCTTGATCGACAAATAGAAAATCCTTACCAAGTTCAAGGATGAACTGCTTCATATGTTCAACCAGTCCCGTACGGAGTTTCTTTTCAGAATGTTTTTGTGGCAATCCAAGAAAATCCACAAAAGCGGTGTCCTTGAAAATAACAGGTGCGTTTGGATATGTCTCAAGCAAACCCTTTGAAAGATTATGTTTTGAACTTAATAGAGTAGAATAAGTGTCATTGCTTATACAGCGCTGAAGTTCTTTTACTTTCAAACGTTCTCTGTTGGCATATATGATATAGAATAATCTTTCTTCCGCTGATTTGCATTGGTTAAGGATAGCTATATGGTTTGTATAAGAAGTTGACAATAATATCTCCGGCATTTGTCCAATTTCTGATTGGACAAATTGTGTAGTAGGCAACTTCTCAGTTTGTAAAGGCATGGTAAGGACATCAGTTTGGGTAGTTCCAATTAGTTTAGTATGGAATTGGACTAATTGACTATCAGGGATAAATTTGGCAACTACCGATTTAAAACCGGAAGAAGAATATTCATCATAAAACATAACCATATTATAAATATTGGCTCGCCTGAATCCCTTTTGTTCAGGCGCCTGTACTTTCACGTACTCTGCAAACTGCGTTACTACTCGGCTTCCCCATTGCTCCGTTTTTAGCTTGTTGGAAACGTAGGCGCCAACGTGCCACGCAGTGAGAAGTTGCTGTTCGTTAACGGCCTTGGATGCACGGCTTCTATGATAGTTGATCATTGACAGTAACTCGGAGAATTGAAGTTCCAAAGGCTGTTTGATTTTTTGTGTTGATGCCATATTATATTGCCTTAATGTTATATAATAAAGATATTTAGAGGTGATTTTCACTGAAAAGTGTGGTCCTTCTCAAATTTAGTTGAAAGATACATAGTCAATGGGAAGGCTGTTTCCAACCGTCTCGAGCTGATACCCCCTTGCTGTTTATGAGATAGCATTACCGTACATAGCGCTGTCACAACATCGGGGAATTTTTCAAACAGCTTTATGGATGGTAACCATGGCATTAATTACTTCAAATAACTCCTAATTGTTCAAAGCCAACTGAAGATGGCAGAGTAAAGTCAAAGGTAATATTAAGGAGTATTGTCGTTGGATTACACCATTTTCCGTTATCATTCCACTATTGTGTCTTTTATAGTCTATGCATAACCGATTTCAAAAACTTTTGACCTATGAAGATATGACTGATAGGAGTTATGGCACTCATAGGAATCCTAATTTCTGGGCAGCCCTGTAAAATCTTCGACATCTCTCTGCTCCATTTCTCGTACTGTTCCAAGAAATATAGTTGGCAGAAGACTTGGAGGAACGCATATCACATTCAGAAAGAATTTTATTGACCATAGCTTGCTGTTCCGCATTCCCTTTGTTCTCGCAATAAAAGCCCCAATAAGGAGAGCCATTATTATCAGAACCACACCAACATCCAACCCAAACACCTTTAATGTTGATACCAAATGATTTTTGCACTTCTCGATGCAAGCAGGCAAATTCAGGCTGCAGTTCATGATACCACGCGTCTATAAGGTCTTTAGATAGTTGATTTTTCATAGCTGACATCGCTGACTGAATTTCACTCAACTCCTTTAATTTCTCATGAAGAATATTCCATTGGTTAATAGTTGAGGAACCTTCAGGAATAATAGTGTCTTTGATAAGTTTTTGTATATCCATGAGCAAATGATTATTTATGCGAATATTGAATAGCCCCTGAGTAAAATCTGCGAATTGGTGTAATGCTGACTTAAATATCGTTTGTTTTGAATCCACGATTTGTTCTATCTCAAATAGCCAGTCTGATAGTTGAGAATGAACTACTACTGAACGACAAGCAAACAACTCACGAAAGTTTTTACAATTTCGGCAATGATTTTCTTCAGTCTGACTTAAAACACGACTCTTATCATCACACCAACAATTATAATGATCTATGTGGGAACATACACGCGAGTCATTGGAGGCAGAAAGCCCATCCGGGGGACATTTCCAAACTGATGCACGAAGATTCGCAATAAGATTGGAATTAAAAAATTGGGGAAGAAGTACTAAGAAGATATTTTCATACTTATATCCCAATTGGTGGGTTGACTCAATATATCTTCCAAGTTGGTTTCGCTGAAAAGGAGCATTCATTAATTTATTCTCGATAATGATGGCGTAATCCTTATCAAGAATACGTATATCAACATGAGATGTCTCTGCGGTTATCTGAGGATTGGTTATAAGCATCTTATCTAATCCTGCAAGCGAGAGAAACCTTTCAATAAAAGATTCCAAAATAATATACCTACCATTCTCAGTATAGCTAAGAATGGAAGATATGAATTTACTTGTATGTGGTTCTAAGGTAGGAACAATATCGAGTAAATTTAAATGGTATAAAGGTTTGTTTTCAGGCCTATCCTTCAATTTTTCACATGAAGAAGCAATCTCAAGCAATTGCCCTATAGCACTTGCTTTAAGT
>CAYSMP010000202.1:0-6278 GCA_964432215.1 uncultured Sangeribacter sp. | reverse complement strand
ATGGATTCCGGTTCCATCGATTGGGGTTCGACTCCCCATGGGTGTACCAAGCGCCGGACAAGACCCAGGTCTTGATCCGGCGCTTACAATTTCCATCCTACATGTCTAACAAGGATCCTAAAATTATAAATACCAGAAGGACCTGAAGACATTACCCTAACACAAAAATTATGAAACGAAAAGCATACATGGCTGCTATAGCAGCAATAGCTTTCGGAATAGCTACAAACTTCACAGAGGCTTCCGCTCAAAATTATAAGGACCCCAATCTTCCTGTCGAAGAACGGGCCGAACTCGTACTCAAGCAGCTGACGCTCGACGAAAAGATAGCAATGATGATGGACGACAGTCCGGCTATCGAACGTCTTGGCATCAAACGCTACAACTGGTGGAACGAGGCGCTTCACGGAGTAGGACGAGCCGGATTCGCAACTGTCTTCCCACAAGCCATCGGCATGGCAGCTACCTTCGATGAGGATCTCCACCGGCAGATATTCAACTGCATCAGCGACGAGGCGCGTGCTAAGTTCAACACTCTTGGCGACCAGGACGTGACCAGATACAAGGGACTGACCTTCTGGACCCCTAACGTCAATATATTCCGCGATCCGCGTTGGGGACGCGGACAGGAAACTTATGGAGAAGATCCATACCTATCTTCAGTATTAGGCAAAGCGGCTGTAGAAGGGCTTCAGGGCCCTGCAAATGCAAAGCATATAAAGACTATTGCATGTGCAAAGCACTATGCCGTACACAGCGGTCCGGAATGGAACCGTCATTCTTTCGACGCCCGCGATATAGATCCGCGCGACCTTTGGGAAACATATCTGCCGGCATTCAAGTCTCTGGTCGACGCCAACGTAGGTCAGGTCATGTGTGCCTACAATCGAGTGGAGGGTGAGCCATGCTGCAGCAACAAGCGTCTGCTTAATGATATTCTCCGCAATAAATGGGGCTACGACAAAATCGTGGTGTCTGACTGCTGGGCTATCCGCGACTTCTTCCGCCCTGATGCCCACGCCACCCATCCCTCTTCCGTAGAAGCAAGCGCAGACGCAGTGATATCCGGAACAGACCTGGAGTGTGGGTCTGCCTATAAAAGTCTGCGCGAAGCTTACGATAAAGGCCTTATCACTCAAGAAGCCATCGACCGCAGTCTGCTCCGCCTGCTTGAAGCCAGACTCAGACTCGGCGAACTCTTCTATGAGCCAAACGAATGGGATTCTCTAGGGCAAAAGGATATATGCAGCCCGGCACACAAAAAATTGGCACTGGAGGCGGCACGTAAGTCGATGACATTGTTGAAAAATGATGGTATCCTACCTTTGAGCCCGGACGCAAAAATAATGGTGATGGGGCCGAATGCAACCGACACTGTGATGCAATGGGGCAACTATAACGGCTTCCCTACCCGCACTACGAGCATTCTCGAGGGCATACAAAGTATCGCACCGCAGGCCCGCTATCTGAAAGGGTGCGACCATGTGAAGAACAATAATACCATATCGACTTTCGGCATGCTCTCAAGCAATGGCCATAAAGGATTCTCAGCCACCTACTGGAACAATACAGACAAGTCTGGAGATCCGGTGGCAACCGAAGTCATCAATTTCCCAATCAATAAGTCAACCGGTGGAGCTACTGTATTTGCTCCCGGAGTGAATCTTGAGAATTTCTCTTCTACATACTCTACTGTGTTCACTCCAGAGGAAAGTGGCGAATATATCATTAACATGACCGCCTCAAGAGGTTTGAAAAGTCTGCTCATCAATGGCAAGAGGGTAGCAAAATCTTATGGATCAAATCCTACCAACGACTATGCCTACGCCTTTCAGGCTGAAAAGGGAAAAAGCTACGACATTGAGATCGACTGGGTCAATGACAGACCTGGAACTGCAGTGCTGAAATTTGATATCGGACGGAGTATAGATTATGACACAGACTGTGGCGACTCTGACGTGGTAGTATTCGTAGGAGGAATTTCTGCCGCACTTGAGGGTGAGGAAATGCCAGTGACCGTAGAGGGGTTCCGTGGAGGCGACCGCACTTCGATCGAGCTCCCTGTCGTGCAGCGCGAACTCATCAAGAAGCTAAAGAACCAGGGAAAGAAGATAGTATTCGTAAACTGTTCAGGCAGCGCTATGGGACTCGCACAGGAAGATGAACTCTGCGACGCCGTGCTCCAGGCGTGGTATCCGGGCGAAGCCGGCGGCACAGCCGTAGCTGAAACTCTTTTCGGCATCAACAATCCGGCAGGACGTCTGCCGGTGACATTCTATACCGGCGATTCGCAGCTTCCGGATTTCGAAGACTACGATATGGCCGGACGCACCTACCGGTATATGACCGAGAAACCTCTTTACGCATTCGGCCACGGTCTCAGCTACACTACATTCGACTATTCAAATCCTAAAGCAGAGGGAGAGCAGAAAGGGAAGTCTGTGAAATTCAGCGTCAACGTAAAGAATAGCGGCGACCGTGACGGCGACGAAGTGGTTCAGGTCTATGTCAAGAACCCATCCGACCGAGAGCTTAATCAGACACTTCGTGCTTTCAAGCGCATCCACCTAAAGGCCGGAGAAGCTCAAGACGTCACATTTGAGCTCGGACCCGATGCCTTCGCTTTCTTCAATCCTGAATCTGGAGAGTTGGAGTCATCAGCAGGAATGTATGAAGTGGCCGTAGGGGGTGCTTCCGACAATACCATCTCCATCCCCGTCATATTTTAATGGAGCATATGTATATGAAATATTTTCTATCTCTCCTTCTTTCCTTCATTACTCTCACGGTCTCCGCCGGAAGGCTGCACACCATGAAAGTGATGAAGGAAGGCGACTTCATGGCTGCTCCGTCTATCCGGCTGGGCAGTGATGAGCGAATAATAATCACCTTCGATGAGTGGAGCGAAGACTATAGCGACCTCCAGTATCGCCTCATACACTGCGGGCCTGACTGGAAACCGTCGGGTCTTCTGGAGTCGGAATACCTCGACAGCTTCAACATCGACGATATCGAGGACTGGGCTTTCTCCTCCAATACATTCGTTCATTTTGTCAACTATCGCATCGAACTCCCCAACGAAAGGATGGACCCTCTGCTCTCCGGCAACTATATCGTTCAGATTTTCGAGAGAGATAATCCCGATGAGACAATAGGCGAAGCTCGATTTTCTGTGACTGAACATTCTGCAGATATCCTAAGTTCCGTGTCATCGCGAACCGACCGCGGGCTAAATACAGAATGGCAACAGGTGGAACTCCGGGTAGTGCCTACCGATGTGACTATCGACGATCCATACTCCATGTTGAGGATAGACATAACGCAGAACGGCGCACCTTATACCACCACTACCCTGCGTACACCCTCGCGCATTGAAGGGAAGAGCATCATCTATTCCCATCAGCCGGAACTCATATTCAAGGCTGGAAACGAATTCCGCAGATTCGAGACCATACGTACAAACTACAACGATATGCATGTCGACTCAATGAGATTCCTCAGCCATAACTATCATGTATGGCTAACGCCCGACCGTGAAAGAGACTCGAAACAATACAGTTACGACCAGACCCAACAGGGTCGTTTTCTTGTCAGGGAATACAATTCGACCGACTCTGACCTTGGCGCAGACTACGTGACAGTACATTTCAAGCTCGACACTCCCGAGGCGGTGGATGCCGACGTATATGTAGAAGGAGAATTCACGGGCTGGAGCCACGATGAGAGCTCCCGGATGCACTATGACTACAACCAGCAGGCATATCTTCTTGAGATGCCGCTGAAGCAAGGTAGCTACAACTATAGGTATGCAGCCATACCGAGGCGAGGAAACAAGCAACCCGATCCAAGCCTCATAGAAGGCAACAAGCATGAGACCCGCAATGAATATCGAATGATGGTATGGTACCGCCCGATAGGCTCACGCTATGACCGCCTAATATCCGATCAAATCTTAAACTTTAAAGATTAAGACTCTCCCAAGATTCTAAAAAAAATCCTCCATAATAAGTAAAAAATGATCCAGATCAATGATACCTTGGTCTCCCTCGATGTAGTGGAAAAATATTTTGAATGCGACCTCGACACATGTCTTGGGGAATGCTGCGTTGAAGGAGATGCAGGAGCTCCTCTCCTCCCTGAGGAGAAAGAGCGCCTTGACGCACTGCTCCCAAAAGTGATGCCTTATTTATTGCCTGCCGCGCAAGAAGTGGCACGCGAACAAGGTGCATCATACGTGGATGAGGAAGGCGATCTCGTGACGAGCATTGTCAACGGTAAGGATTGCATCTTCACCTGCTATGCACCGGGTGGCAAATGCCTGTGCGTGCTTGAGAAACTTCGCCGCGAGGGACATGAGGAATTCTTCAAGCCCATCAGCTGCAGCCTCTATCCAATACGCCTTAAAGACTATGGAGGCATGACGGCTGTCAACTATCACCGCTGGAAAATTTGCAAATGCGCAGAGATTCTCGGGCGAAAAAATGGTGTACGCGTATATGAATTTCTGAAGGAGCCCCTCATACGCCGCTTTGGCGAAAGATGGTACGAAGAGCTGGCTCTCACAGCCCGCGAATGGCTAAAAAACGTTAAACCTTAAACAAAGATATCTGAAAGCTGCTTTTCAAGTTCAGAAGACGTGATATTGGTAGTGATGATCCCATCTTTGGCTACCGAGATATTTCCCGTCTCCTCACTGACCACAATGCAGAGGGCATCCGAAGCCTGACTCATGCCAAGCGCTGCGCGATGGCGGAGTCCGAGGTGCTTCGGCAAGTGCATGTCGTGGCTTACCGGAAGGATACACCCTACTGATATGATGCGTTGGCGCGCTATGATCATCGCCCCGTCGTGGAGCGGCGAATTCTTGAAGAAGATGTTTTCTATCAACCGGGTATTTATGTCTGCATCAATGATGTCTCCGGTCTTTTCATAGTCGTCGAGCGGCACTTTCCGCTGGAAACATATCAATGCTCCTGTCTTCGACTTAGACATGGATAGGCAAGCGTAGACGACTGCCATCACAAGGCCATGATACGTATTGGCCTCCTTTGGTCCATGGTGGAATATGCGCTTTATCTGGCTTAGATGGCCTCGCGAACCAATCTCGATAAGGAAGCGCTTTATTTGGTCTTGGAAAAGGATGACAAGCACTATAAGACCGATACTCATAAACTTGTCGAGTATCGTGCCGGTAAGCTTCATGTCGAGCACCTCGGCTGCCACCACCCAGATCATAATGAAAAGCAGCACACCATAGAAGAGGCTTATGGTGCCTGAGCTTTTCATCAACTTATAGATATAAAAAAGTATGGCGCCTACTATAAGTATATCGAGTACATCTTTTATTCCAAACGAGATCATTATATTCCCCTAAATCTTTAGTATTTAATCTTTAATAAAGTATCGCGCGCCTGCACAGCTGCAGCCACGTCGTGCACGCGGAGGATGGAAGCCCCATTGAGCAGCGCATAAGTGTTGAGAGCGATCGTTCCCGGCAGAGCATCTGCCGGGGTGATCCCAAGTGGACGCCAGATCATAGATTTCCTGGATATGCCTACCAAGACCGGCAGCCCGATGCGGCATATCTCATCAAGCGACGCCATAAGCTTATAATTCTGCTCTATATCTTTTGCGAACCCAAATCCGGGATCTATGATGATGTCGCATATCCCACGCTCACGAAGTTGGCGTATCTTGAATGCCAGCTCTGTTATCACGTCGGCCACGACATCGGAATATTCGGCATGCTCCTGCATGTCGGTGGGAGTGCCGCGCATATGCATCAATATATATGGCACCCTGAGCTCTGCAACAGTATCAAACATCTTCGGATCGAGAGTACCTCCCGATATGTCGTTAATGATATCTGCACCGGCCTCCACACAGCGTCGCGCTACAGAGGCACGGAAAGTATCGACCGACACCACGGCATCCGGCCACTCTTGGCGAACGATGGCAATTGCTCTCAGCAGGCGCCGCAACTCAGAGTCTTCATCCACAGGAATGCTGCCCGGCCGCGTGCTGCAGGCGCCAATGTCTATGAAGTCGGCCCCTTCGTCGCGGATGGTGCGGATGCGCTCGGCCATTGCCGCTTCATCTTCGGCCCGGCAGCCTGCGTAGAATGAGTCGGAAGTCACGTTGAGGATACCCATTATCCGGGGGCGACTTAAGTTAAGTAGCCTGCCGCGGATATTGATTGTGAGGTCTTGATTGTGTTTCATGACGCAAATTTAGTATTTTTTTGGCAGTTACGGAAATTTTTTGTAATTTTGCACCCG
>CAYSMP010000201.1:0-6353 GCA_964432215.1 uncultured Sangeribacter sp. | reverse complement strand
TTATCAATAACTTAAAATTACCAGAGATGATGAAGAAAGTACTCTATGGAGTTGCATTGACGCTCTTAGCAGGCACGTCGGTTGCGACTCTCCAGTCCTGTAAGGACGACGTGAGCGACTTGAAGACTCAGACTTCGTTTGATCTTGAGCAGCTCAGAAGCGATCTCCAGCGCAAGCTTAGCGAGCTTGACTCTAAGATCAACAAGAATACAGCTGCGCTTCAGGGTCAGATCAATCAAAACACGACTGACATCAACAAGCTGTTCGCCCTCCTTGACCAGTATGCAAAGGTTTCTTGGGTAGAAAGTATGCTGAAAGGTCTTCAGGACAACATCTACGCTAACATCAACAACATCGGCACCCAGATTACTCACCTCAACGGTGAAATCGTACGCCTCAACGGTGAGATCTCCACTCTTCAGGGCAATGTAGACTGGCTCACCCAGCAGGACGCTGCTCTTCTCGCTAAGATCACCGGTGCTCTCCAGAGCATCAATGACTTGGATAAAAAATATGGTAACCTCTATGACGATCTAAATACTAAGTACACCAATCTCAAGAGCGATTATGATAGTCTCAAAAGCTTGATCGATGGAAAGGTTGATAATCAAGAATTCGAAGAGCTTAAAGGTCGTGTGGAAAGCAATGAAGCATCCATTGAGGCTATGCAGAAAATTCTTGATAAGCTCCCCGAGCAGTTCGATGCAATGGACAGCAAGATTAACGGTCTTGATGAAAAATTCACCGGCGAGATCAACGGCATCAATTCAAAGCTTGAGGTTTATGACGGCAAGTTCGAAGCGCTTGATGTTACAATTGATGGTATCAAGGTAGACATCACTGACATCAAGGGTGATATTTCCGATATCAAGGGTGATATTTCCGATATCAAGGGTGATATTTCCGATATCCAGGGTGATATTTCCGATATCCAGGGTGATATTTCCGATATCAAGGGTGATATCTCCAATATCAAGAATGATATCACCGACATCAAAAATGATGTTACAACTGTCAAGAGCGATGTTGTAATTCTTCAAGGTGCTCTAAACGATATGACCTCAGCTTTGAATGGCTTAACAATCAGAATTGGTGTTATTGAGAACGACCTTCTCAAGACTAAGGAGAATGTTGAGTCTCTAAAGAAGGAAGTTTACTTCCTCCGTCAGGATCTTGATCAGCTGAGAAGTGAGTTTGATGCTCTTTCTTCAAGCGTTGACAGCCGTTTTGCTGAAGTGAACAACAAGATGAACGCATTTGAGCTCTCTCTCGCAAGTATCAGCAGCCGCATCGATGATATCGTAACAGGTCTTCTCATTCAGGCAGCTGATAGCCCTGTATTCGGTAACTTCAGCCTTCCTCTGGGCGTGAAGAGCACTCTTCTCTTCAACTGGTATGGCGACAATAAGACCGGTATTTCCAAGTTCCCAAGCTTTGACGATTCTTATGAATACATCGCTGAGGGTGGTGAAGTATTGGAGCGTTTCCCCGGTGTAGCTGAACAGGTTTCTGTTATGGATGGTGTTATCGGTGATGTAAATCTTGGTAGAGTTTATCTTACTATAAATCCTGCAGGACACTTCTTCGACAAAAATAACTTTGCTCTTGAGACTTCTAAAGGCACTAAGCTTCCTGTAGTTCTTGACGTAGAAAAGAGCAATGACGAACTTACATTCGGTTATTCTCGCGACAAAGAGCAGATCTTGGGCAATGGCTTCTATTCAGCTGACGTTAAGATCACCGGTGACGAATATGAGCGTAGCAAGGGTGTTCAGGCTGCTCGCATTGAGATCGACGAGAACTTGAAGTCTTCTGTAAAGGATATTCTCAAAGATCGCACTAAGCGTAACGCTATCGACCTTCTCAAGGCTGTTTATGGTCAGCTTAATGGTAAGCTTCCCGCATATGCAGTCAGCTATAACTGGACCAATGGCGGTCAGGACTATGCAGTACGCAGCCAGTATGACCTCGCAGTTGCAACAGCACGTCCTCTCAGCTACAACTTCAGCTTCACTACTTCTAAGAGACTGAAGAAATACGGCCATATCAACAATATCCTTGAAAACCTCAAGGGTAAGTTCAAGATTGAATTTACTCCGATTTCGTTCGATAATATCGAGATTAAGCTTCCAGCAATTCCTCTTGATAATGTAAATGTTCAACCAGGTCAGACTACAGTATCAACTATACTTGATCCTATTTGTATTATCGTTGATAATGAACCACACTATTCTGATCCTATTCCTGTAGAGATAGACATCGAAGATGTTGTTGGAAGCATTACAAGTCAGTTCAATGATGCCATCAATGATATGACTTCTACAATCAAGAACTGGACAGGGACAGCTAACCAACAAATTAGCGATGATCTTAAGAGACAGCTCCAACCAATAGCTAACCAGATTAACGGTATGGTTGAAGACCTTCAGGGTCAGATTGATAGCATGATTGATGATGTTGTCAATAAGGCAGAACCTTGGTTCCAGCGTCTCAACCGCGTAGTTGACCTTTACAACCGCGTTGCTGATAAGATCAATAACTTCCTTGAAGATCCGAACCACTATCTCCAGGTAGCTATGTTCTACAACCAGGCTAACTCCAACATGGGTATCCTTTCTAACGTTAAGAACGATCCTACTCCATTTAAGCTCGCAAGTGGCAACTTCTGCCTCTACGCTTCAAGCTACACTGGTGAAATCGTTGCTCCTGCATTCAAGAAGTTTGTTGCTGTGACTAACGTCTACAATGAATCCGATCTTAGCAAACCCGAAAATGACGGTGCTCTCAGAACTGCAGTTAACGAATCTGCTAAGCTCTTCAACCAGGTTGTTGACGGCAACACTATCAGATTTGCTGTTCCTTCAAATTCTCTGAAGAAAGGCTACATCTATGAGATCACTTATCAGGGTCTTGACTACAGTGGCGTGACATCAACTCAGAAATTCTACATCAAGGTTATATAAGTTTTGATTATGTTGAGACCGGGGTCGGTATCCCCGACCCCGGATCGACAAACAATCGAAATCTAATCAAAAACCCAAAAACAAGAATTCAATTATGAAATTAAATAAGATATTGCTCGCTGGTGCCATGCTTTTCGCTGGAGCTTCTGCTATGGCTCAGGAAGTCATCACCGAGTACACTTACGTCCCCAACTGGTATATCCAGGGACAGTTCGGTGGTCAGGAAACCCTCGGAGAGTCCTCTTTTGGCCACCTCTTCAGCCCCAATGCTCAGATCGCTGGTGGCTATAACTTCAACCCATACATCGGCGCTCGCCTCGCTGTCAACGCTTGGCGTTCACGCGGCGCTCAGAACTTCCAGGGTGCCGGCGTTGGCGACCAGCTTTGGAAATGGAACTATGTTGCTCCTACTGTAGACGCAGTTGTCAATATGACCAACCTTATCGGTGGCTATAATCCCTACCGTCTTGTTGACGTTGACTTCATCGCAGGTATCGGTGCTAACATCGCTTGGAACAACAAGGAGGCTCATGTAGCTAACTCCAAGCTTACCGGCGTAGGTGCTGACGGTCTTGAACTCCTCTGGGACGGCACTAAGCCACGTTTCGTTGGCCAGTTCGGTTTCGACGTTAACTTCAATGTTTCAGAGCACGTTGCTGTAGGCATCGAACTTATGGCTAATGTTCTTCCTGACGGATATAACTCCAAGAAGGCTGGCAATGCTGACTGGTATTTCAATGGCCTCGCCGGCGTGAAGTACACTTTCGGCCCGAAGTACAACAAGACTACCCGCACTGTTGAAGTTCCCGTTCAGCAGCCTCAGATCATCGAGCGTATCATCGAGAAAGTTGTTGAACAGGCTCCTGTGACCAACGTTATGGATGAAGTTAAGGCTCCTGAGATGCTCCGTCGTGACATCTTCTTCCGCATCAACACTGCTACTATCACTAAGGAAGAGATGTACAAGGTCAACGAAGTTGCCGAGTTCCTCAAAGATCACCCCAATGCAACTGTTGTCATCACAGGTTATGCAGACAAGGGTACCGGTACACTCGCTATCAACCTCCGTCTCAGCAAGCAGCGCGCTCAGATCGTAGCCAACACTCTTAAGACTAAATACAACATTGCTTCTGACCGTATCATCGTGAAGAGCATGGGTGAGGCTGAAGAACAGCCCTATGCAGATCCCGTTGACAACCGCGTAGCAATCTGTGTTTGCGAGTAACACATTTTAACACATCGGGATACAATATCGCAGATATTCCCGACGTTTAATACCATAGCACATCCGCCGTGACAAAGTGCACGGCGGATGTATTTGTTATTAGCAACCCCAACTTATAATCCCAATAACCTCACAACTCCACAACCTCACAACCCAACAACCCCACATATCAACAACTCAACAACTTCAAAACCAAACAATATGAGAAAAATTTTACTTTCTGCAGCAATCACGCTCACGGCACTCTCAGCCCTTGCTGATTTCAACGGTGATGGCTACTATCGAGTGCAAAACGCTATGACAAAGCGTTACGCTTATCTTCTTGATGACAAAGGTTCAATCGACTACAAAACAGGCTCAGCCGATGTCAAAGCCATCAAATTGTTTATGGACGTCGAAAAGATGAAGTCCGACCCCGCTACAATCTTCTATATCGACTGTGTTGATGGAGAAGGGGAAACTATAATGACGTGTAACATTGCCGCTCAAGGCACAAGTCTCTATTCTTTCTTTAGCTCATATATGAAAGTCATGGGTCAAAAAGAAATAGATGGTAAAAAGACCTATTTGGCTTATGCTTCTAAAAGTGGCATGACAAAGTATCTCGGCGACCGTCGTAAATCCCTTGATGAGGATGAGGGTATTCCAGACGTAGAAGCGGCCGGTGATTATCGTAAATGGTATATCGACGCTGTAGATCCTGCAACAGAAGACTCTTATTTCGGAATTTCTCCGACGTTGACCTCAAAAGGGAAATACTACCATCCATTTTTTGCAGACTTCCCATTCGAGTGCAGTTCACCCGGAATGAAGGTCTATGCCGTCACTAAGATTGACGCCACCAATGGGGTTGCAATCATTAAGGAAGTGGAAGGTACGGTAGCTGCATCTACTCCCGTGCTCATCGAATGCTCAAGTCCATTGGTATCAGGCAATCGTCTTAATATCGGAGGAAATGGAGCATCTGTTGCCGATAATAAGCTCAAAGGAGTATATTTCAACAATGAAACTCCCTTTGCTCACCGCAACCTCACTCCTTACAACAAGCGAAGCATGAGAATCCTTACAGAAAAAGATGGGATTCTTTCCTTCGAAGTAGCTGAGATCGAAAATCTCCCACGCAATCAAGCTTATCTGCAGCTCTCTGACGAAAAGGAATATGCCCAGCCGAGCTATAAAGTGATGCTTGAAGCTGACTATGAAGATCAGTACGGCGCTGTCGCAACAATCGGTGTTGATGCCGTTGTCGATGTCTACAGCCTTGACGGCAATCTCATAAAGAGCGGTATATCCCGCGGTGAGGTCTATACCCTCGGAAAAGGCCTCTACATACTGCGTAGCGGAGCTGAGATGGAGAAGCTTATAGTGCCCTGAGGCGGCTTCTGCCCAAACATTATATCCATTTCAATGTTATATAAAGTGGGGACGCAAAATAATGCGTTCTCACTTTTTAATTTCAAAACAGATTAATTTGAAGGTATAAATTCATAAATATGTTTTCGATGACATATTATTATGTTATTATGCATTATGAATTATGCATTAAATTAAGCATTAAGCAATAGAAATAATTATGGAAACAACCCAAGATACCGACCTGCAGACCGCTGCTGAGATCCCCACGCAGGAAATGAAAACTTTTGAGGATTTAGGAGTGGCTCCGCAACTTCTGAAAGCAATTGAAGAACTCGGATTTGAGCATCCCATGCCCATTCAGGAGATGGTGATACCTCATCTTATCTCCAAAGAGGGAGATGTAGTAGGTTTGGCTCAGACAGGCACAGGAAAGACCGCTGCATTTGGTCTGCCATTGCTTCAGCGCATCAACCCCGACAATGACTCCACGCAGGCTCTCGTCATCGCCCCTACACGTGAGCTCTGCCTTCAGATAGCCGGTGACCTTGCCGACTTTGCCAAATATCTCGATGGCGTGAAGATTATCCCCGTATATGGCGGCAGCAGCATCGACTCGCAGATAAAGGCTATCAGGAAAGGGGCTCAAGTGATAGTGGCTACCCCCGGACGACTGATCGACCTTATAAAGAGGGGAGTGGTGAAGCTCGACAGCGTCAACACTGTTATCCTCGACGAGGCTGACGAGATGCTCAATATGGGCTTCATCGACGACATCAACGAGATTCTCTCTCATGTGCCTGAAGACAGGA
>CAYSMP010000200.1:0-6361 GCA_964432215.1 uncultured Sangeribacter sp. | reverse complement strand
TCGTGCTTCCTGAAGGAAAGAAGATCAATCCGCTTATCGGCAACGCAGGCGTATCGGCTGTGCCTATGGCAGCGCGAATCTCCAACAACCTCGGCCTCGAGTACGATCCTTCCAACTATCTGCTCATGCATGCTATGGGTCCGAACGTTGCCGGAGTTATTGGTAGCGCAGTAGCTGCAGGTGTGCTTCTCGCATTCCTTGGCTAATATAAGTGATCGATTAAACTTTTTTAACATAAATGGTGTTACTTTTGATAGTAACACCATTTTTTTTACTATATTTATGAAAAAATTAATTTCGGCTATGTCGTTGAGCCTGCTCATGCTGACTGGCTGCAGCGTAGCGCAAAACCTTGATATGGCTCGACTTGCACAGGGAGGAGCAAAGATAGCCCAGTCTATGACCATCTCAAATGATCAGATTCAGCAATATGTGAAGAGCTATATTGCTCAGTCAGATGCTCAGAATAAAGTATGCGGAGCAAATGATCCATACACTAAACGCCTCATGACTATTGTAAGTGGTATCACTAATGTCGAAGGTACTCCCTTGAACTTTAAAGTATACAAGACAAATGATATCAATGCTTTTGCATGTGCTGACGGGTCTATCAGAGTCTACAGCGGCCTAATGGATGTGATGACCGATGATGAAGTGCTTGGCGTGATCGGACACGAAATCGGGCACGTTGCACATCAAGATACTAAAAATGCATTTAAGAATGCTCTTCAGACGGCAGCTCTAATGGATGTTGTCGCTTCCACTGGAGCAACGGCTGCAGCATTGACAGACTCTCAGTTTGGAGCTATCGCTCAGAATCTTGCCTCTGCGAAGTATTCAAAAAGTCAGGAAAATAATGCCGACGACTATGGATATGCCTTCCTTAAGAAAAGCGGTAAAAATCCGGCAGCAATGGTGAAGGCTTTCCAAAAACTCAAACAAATGGAAGATGCCTCAGGCAGCACTAAGACAGCCGGGATGGCTCAGCTATTCTCTACGCATCCTGACATCAACAAAAGAATTTCAAGAATGCAATCAAAATGCAAGGCCGATGGCTTCAGCTACTGATTTTCTCATTTCGATTCCATTGATATAATAAAATACTATAAAATATGCCTCCAAGGAGGCATATTTTATAGTATAAGTGTTGGATATACGGGATAAAAGTATTAAATTCGCATTCTAAAAAGAAAGTAAACCATGGTATATAGATTTAAATTGGTAAGCGACGAGGCTTCGAACTTCGCGCGTGAGATAGAAATAGATTCAGACTCCTCATTCCTTCAGCTGCGCAATGCCATACTTGACAGCGTAGATTACTCCAAGGATGAATTGGACTCCTTTTTCCTTTGCGACGAAGACTGGCAGCGACAAGAAGAGATTACTCTAGAAGATATGGGAAGCAGTTCTGACCGTGACATTTGGCTTATGGAAGATACTCCAGTCGGAGAACTTGTAGAAGACGAAGGTCAGAAACTTGTATTTGTGTTCGACTATCTTACGGAGCGTTCCTTCTTTATGGAACTAAAGGAAATTCTTCCAGGCCGTTCTCTGTCAGACCCTGTATGTACAATGAAAAAAGGTAAGGCTCCGGTGCAAAAGGTAGATATGGATGAATTTGATGCCCAGATCGACGCTGTCGCAATGAAGCAGGCTGCCGACGTTCTTGACGAGGACTTTTATAGCAGCGAAGGTGGATACAATCCGGAAGATCTTGATGGTCTTGACGACTATAACTTCAACTAATAATCTTTAAGTAGCTCCCAAAAATTAAACGACATATATTAACCAAGCATCTACAAGGGTCTTGATATGGCAACCGCGGCTAATCTTAGTCATCTTGGCATTGTCGTTCAGTCGCTTAGCTCGCTAATCTCCTTCTCTCCGCAACCAAGCTGCCTCAAGATTATCTCGCACTTATCATATCATTAATTTTAGCAAGCTACTTATAAAGTATATGAAAGCGGCTCCCCAAAAAAGGGAGCCGCTTTCATATTTAAACGCCTATCGTTAGATCTTTAATCTTTGTTCTGTGTTATCTCGCAAAGATACGCTGGAAGATATTCTGGCGCTCTTCGCATGGACGCATATGAACACGCATATCATCTGAGTCCTTACCCAGGAATAGTATATGGTTGCGGAATACGAATGCTACCTGACGATCAAACTCAAGGATCCCATTGAGCCCACGGAGCAAGAACCGACGGAATGGGCTGAATTCCTCTTGGTCTTCAAATATAACTTCATTACCACTCACACGAATATGATGGTATGGAGCCAGCATCTCAATGAAATGATCAATGTGAAGATCCTCCGGATTCTTCGCAGCCTTATTATATTTCTTATAGATCTCCTTGATTACTCGATCCGTTATCATGGTGGTATATGTTTTATCGTATTCGTATTGTCAGTTAAAATCTCAAATTGAAATATGTGGTAGGAGAGATATTTCGAAACTATAACGAAATCGTTTTATGAATGGTTCATATTTATGTTCATATTTAACACTTATGTCTTAAATAAGACACAATCATGAACAAAAATACAAAAATGTAACAGAAAGACAAGAAAAACAGACAAATTATTTTCCGATTTTTTACCACATTACAATATTGTAATCTTTATGACACCCATACAATACTATAAGCGGAAAACACGTCCCTATAGATTGTCAAATGAATTTAGAAACTTATTATAGTAATAATAGTAATATTAGTTTTGCTGATAAATTAAACCTTTTTAAATAAATCTGTCTATATACTTGACAAAAAGAATAAAATATCAATCTTTACAATCGATAATGAACAAAATTAAATCGCTAATCCTTGCGGCATGTGCTTTTCCTGCAATGGCATATGCCGTCGACTATCCATGGCTTACTTTCAGTATGACCGACGGATCTGAGATATCAGTAGCTGCCGAAGGGCTTACAATAAATTATTCCGAGGGAAACCTTCTTCTCAAATCCGCTACCGTTGATCAATCTTTGGCCACCAATCAGGTGGCCTCAATGAGATTCACTACTTTCGAAGCCGGAGTAGAAGGAATCAATGATATCCTTTCGTCTGAAGCAGATTACTTCGACCTCTCAGGAAAGAAAGCAGGCAGATTTTCCTCTTCTGAGCAAGCGCGGAAGATACTTCCATCAGGGATATATATTGTGAGAACCAAAGATAAGACCATTAAAGTAATCTTCTGAGGGATATGAGAAAGGTATTTTTAACTACAAGCATGGCGATGCTTGGTTTGAGCATTTTCGCTCAGTCCATCAATTTTAGCAATGGGCATGTGACCTATAATTTCCCAGCTGAGTCAGTCGGCATTATGCTCTTTGATAGCAACAAGGTGACTGTAGCCGACAGAGTATTCGATCTCTCTGAATGGTCTGCAATCAGCGTCGATGACACTTCTATAGCGGATAATACCGTAGAAATTGGATATTCCGATGACGGGGCACATGCGAAGATCGCAGGCAATATCGCAAAGTATATCGAAGTGTCAATTAATGGGAGCCATGTAGAGTTGACACAGTCAGATGATGTGTCTGCTTCGACATGCGGAGAGATTACCTATGTGCTTAGGGGAGAAACTGCAGATGGCTCTTTTTCGATGACTGGATCATATAAGTCTACGATAGAACTTCAAGGCGTATCTATAACTAATCCATCCGGCCCAGCTCTTGACATACAAAATGGAAAACGCATAGAGATAAGCGCAAAAAATGGCACTGTAAATTCTTTGACCGATGGCACAGGAACCCAGAAAGGAGCTATCACCTGCAAAGGTCATCTTGAATTTAAAGGTAAAGGAGACTTGACGGTTACCGGCAAGCAAGCACATGCCATATATTCTAAAGAGTATGTAGAGATAAAGAATCTCACTCTCAATATTGCAGGAGCAGTAAAAGATGGCATCAACTGCAGCCAGTATTTTCTAATGGAAAGCGGCACAGTAAGCATAAGCAATACTGGGGATGATGGAATCCAGACATCTTTCAAAGATGATACAGACCGTGAAGCGGAAGACACCGGAACCATAACCGTAGCTGGAGGAAATCTGACGGTAGGAATTACTGCTGATGCAGCTAAATGTCTCAAATCAGATGGCGATATTGTGATTTCCGGTGGTACCCTTAGTCTTACATCAAATGCAAACGGCATATGGGACAGTGCAAAAAGCAAGACTAAGGCCTCGGCCTGTATTGGAGCTGATGGGAATGTCACTATCAGTGGAGGCGAACTTGACATTAAGGCTACCGGTAGCGGAGGCAAGGGAATTTCATGCGATGGATTTTTCTATGGCAATGGAGGCAAGACTACAATAGCCACAACCGGCGGGATGCTGGTCTACACCAACGGCAATCTCAACCATAACTACACATCTTCTGCTGACCGAATCAATTCAGACTATAAGTCATCGGCAAAAGGCATCAAGGCAGACAGCTGCGTCGTGATCAATGATGGTGAATACTATGTCACTACTGCCACTAACAATGCCGAAGGTATTGAAAGCAAGGCTGACCTTGAGATAAACGGAGGGACTATCTTTGTAAAGGCATACGACGATGGAATCAACTCATCAAAAGACTTCCATGTCAAAGGTGGAGACCTGACAGTAATATCAGTTGTCGGCGATGGTCTTGACTCCAACGGCAATCTTTACATCAGCGGAGGATATATCCGTACTATGGGGTCTGGAGGAATGGAGATGGGTCTTGACGCAGCTACGGAAAGCGGTTGTGCTGTATACATTACAGGAGGCACTCTCCTATCCTTTGGCGGAAGCAATACATATCCGAATAAAAGCGGTTCGACTCAGGCTTTTGTCAAGGGAAGTGGAGCGATAAAAGCAAATACTGAAGTATCGGTTAAGTCAGGAGATGAGGTACTTGCCACATTTACCATTCCTGCAGAATATTCCTCTACTCGAACCATTGCCTATGGACCGGGGAACGGACCAGGCGGAGGGGGTTGGAATCCCGGCGGAGGATCCGGAAATGGTTCAATTTTGATCAGCTGTCCATCTCTCGAAAACGGAAAGAGCTACACGATAGTAAATGACACCGCGACCACAACCGCAACCGCCGTACTTACTTCCTCAGGTCGGTAAGCGCAATGATACGTATATAAATTTTCTACTCAGTAAGTCGGCTGAAAGAAATAATATGAATAGCATATAGCATCAAGAGTACATGGCTCCATGCTATATGCTTTTTTTTACTTTTTTGCTAGAAAAAAGGCGGAGGGAGGGGGATGTCGACAGAAGCAAAAGCGAGAACAAGAGCAAAAACCCGGGAGTCCTCTAAAGCGAAATCAACCTCGGGGTCTTCCGACCCGTCTACGGAAAAAGAAGAATCGGACTCCACGGCAAAGGCATATCGGAGGATATGCCTGTGTTTTGTATTATCTCTCAAGCCAATATTTGGCTTTTTTGACCATTAGTATGTCAATCTATCTTTTCTATGCGACTCCCCCATCCTCCTTAAAGTCCGGGCACCGCAATCGGGATACCCTCGCTAAACCTGTTTAATCTTCAGTTTTTGTTTTTCCAAGTCTGGATACTTCTTCATAGATAGACTGAAGGGATTCCGGAATGACAATCTTCATCTCTCCAAGATCTTTCACCCGACGCTTTATATATTCTGTTCTCCTGCTTTCAAGAAGCTTGCGATTGTTTGTCCAATCGTTGAGCTTCGCCACATATTCTGCATTCCTTGCAATATTAGTTTCTGTCACAACTTTTTTGCAGTCATGTTTGCGGGTGTTGACATCAGCCTGAGCTTCACGGTATAACTTTTGAAGCTTAAAGAATATATCTTCCACGGTCTGCATATCAACGGAAGGATAATATGAATATATTAGAGTGTCACGTCCTTCCCCACTGACGGAATGAGGACGTTCGAGTTTCTTCAAAAGACTGTCGCGTGCCTCAGCAAAAGAGCCACCCGGATGTATCTCTTTTCCAAGGATTGCAGCCAAGGTCTCTATCTCATAGTAGCGGCAACGCTCTTTCAGTGACAGTGTGCCAATATAGTCGTCATCGGTCATTGGCTCTTCAGGTTGAGGTTCCTCTTCAAGTTTTATATCCTCTTGTTTAGCAAACTCTTCAAGGGTGATATCTTGAGTTCTTTCGATGAGAGTCTCCTTAGCCTTGATTCCTTCCCGTAGCCATGCAATGAGAGACTTTGCTTTTGCGATACGGAAGAGCTTATTAACAACAGCCTTTACTGCCTCATCACTGACACCATTGACAAGACGATTCGTATTCGAATCGCCAATGAGAGCCACGTCCGTTGAGTAGAACTGGAGTTCCTCCATTTCAGAAGTAAGGTTTCGGATCATTTCCTTTGCCAAGTTTGCCA
>CAYSMP010000199.1:0-6375 GCA_964432215.1 uncultured Sangeribacter sp. | reverse complement strand
AGCCTCCTTCGAATATATCTACGATGTCGCTATAGCGCGGGTCGAAGATGAGGTGACTCCAGCCTACTTCGTGCATCTTGCCTGTCAGAGATATATTGTCATACCATCCTAAGGATTTAGCCCAATTGATGTCATCCACGTGTCCGCAGCATGTGCAGCCGCATGCATCAATGAAGGCATTGTGATAGATGTATTCATCAGCCAATTTGCCAAATCCATGGCCACCTGCCTCATGCTGGATCACTCCACGTGAGTCGAGAGGATAGCCGTAGTCACTTTTCGGGCAGAAGGCAATGGCAAACCCGGAAGCCCACATCTGGCATATTCCACCATAGTCGGTGCTGTTGGGCACAATAATCAAGAGTGTCTGGTCAAGATTGTTTTCATTGACAGTTGGAGCCTTAAGGATATAGTCGATAACTTCGTCGTAGTCGCACTTGAGCCCGACACCACCGGTATAAGTAGTGTTGAAGCGGTTGTAGCGGATTGAGTTGACTGTGCCGACGCCGCTTTCAGTGGAGAGTGGGAATGCAGTGTAGACGTTGAAGTAGTCGCGGTAGGTGGTGTAGGGCTCGATTCCGAAGAAGTATTCTACTTGCTGCTTCATGTCTTTGAGGTATTCGCCTCCGGCTATGTCGTTAGCGTCGTAGCCGTCGCCCATGATGACGATATTGATACCGCCATTGTTACCTTTTGACGCTTTTTGGAGAGCCAGAAACTCATCTTCGCCGTATTCATAACCATATTGAGTCACGTGGCAGGTATGGGTATAGTCTTTCCCTTTGAGACTGAACACTACGTCGCCTTCACGGGTGTCTCCTGCAGAAGTAGATTTGATGGTGAGGGTTATCTCGCTCTTCTTATTACCTGAAGTCTGGGAGAGTTCGCACCAATCAGGTTTTGAAGCCAATACCCATTCGCCTTCAGCATCAACCACAAGAGTCTGCTTATGCTCAGTGCTGAGGGCACAGGCTACCGATGGGCGGCATACAAGTTCATGGTGGGCGGCGATGCGCTTGAAGTCGCACCAGCCTACTGCGGTCTGATACTGGCTGACAGCTGTCTCAGGCACTTCGAGGGTAAAGTTGTCTTTTGCCACTCCGTCGAAAGCTCCTTGCTGGATATATGGGGGAATCTCGCTCTTGCTCACCATCTTGCCGATACCATAGCAACCTTGGAAGGCACCTCCATCTTCATAATAGCTTGCTTCGTAGCGGATATTTTCAAGGCTTTCGGGGAATACAAGACCTTCAAGACTGCGGCAATGTGCGAATGCTCCGGCTCCGATGGTGATGAGCCCTTCTGCAAATTCCAGAGTGCCCATAAGGCGCCAGTTATAGGCAAAAGCACGGTCACCGATAGTGACGAGAGTCTTCGGAAGGACGAGTTCACCGGAGAAATCGCATCCATAGAAAACGCCATCGTTGACAACCATAAGATTTTTTGGTAGTGCCAATTCTCCACGGAAATGACATCCGCTGAATGCATCGTTACCAATCGTAGCAATTCCATCGTGAAGTGTCAGAGTTCCATCGAAACCACAATCATGGAAGGCTTCCGAGGGAATGTCGGTGACACCTTGTGGTATTTCGAGAGATCCAGTCAGATTAGGACAGAAAGCAAATGCTCGGGCACCAAGTCTTTTTAGCTTTTCAGGAAGACGAAGATTGCCATATAGTCCTCTACAGTTTTCAAAAGCATACCCTCGTATAATTTCTACATTATCTGGAATATTGAGTTCACAAGTGAAACCACAGTTTAAGAAGACGCCACCGTAATAATCGATACCTTCATTTTGGTCTTCACTGAATTCTCCCTCTTCAGTTTGACCGGTACCTATATATTTGAGTGTTGATGGAAGGTATAAAGATCCTGTGAGTGCTCGGCAATCAGTGAAAGCACCCTGTTGGATTTCTTCCACTCCATCAGGGACTACTAAAGACCCACTCAGGTTACGACATCCGTAGAAAGCTCTCGCTCCAATCGATTTTAGCTTATCTGGAAGAATAATTCTTGTGAGGCTTTTCTTTCCGGAGTTTGTTGAGTTGTTGTAAAATGCACTTGCTGGAATCTGGTCTTCATGGCATACCATACTGTATATAGGTTCCCTTCCGAATGCCTTGATCTTCACTTCCTTCAAGTTGAGAGCCTGCAACGCATCCATATCATCGCGCATGAAGTAGAAGTCGCGGGAATCGACTTCACCTGTAATTTTCAGGTTTTTCAGCTGAGTGTAGTCTTTTCCGGCTGCCGCTATGGCTTCTTTCAGTCCACCGGGAGTTGACTCTACTATCACGTATTCCTTTGAAGTGGCATCGTGGCTTACGAGGTCGGTTTCCCATGCTGTGATGCTTTCGCTGACGAGAGTCAGGGCATAGTCGCCGGTCAATTCTTTCTTGTCTACCTTGATGGTGAAGTTGCTCATCTTTCCTGCCACGTAGCTGAACTTCTCACTCTTTGAAAAACGGTAAGGTATTCCGCCGATGGTTATATTGAAGAGGGTGGTGCCGGCGGCGATTGTCTGAGGCACAACGATGGCTCTCCATTCATCGCCACGCTTGCTTGGAATGATGGATGTGGCTCCTACGTTTCCTTCAGCTTTCACTGTGCCGTTGGATATATTGATTACTGCATCCTGCACGGTATTGCTCACGAGGACTTGCTTGTTGGTTTCAGACCATTCGCCCTCTGCAAACCCTGAGCCTTCAGTAAGCGTTACGCGTGCATTTGCCATGCGGTGGGTCATCGGCAGACGGATGACATTTGATGTGGGCTCAACTCCTTCCACCTTTCCCCAGAGGAAATCGGAAGCTTCGTAGTCGCCCATAGTGCCGTCGTTGGGCAGAGATGCTTGATTCGTCTTTACCGTGAATTTATAGTTGTTTACTTCGTCTGGAGAGCCGAATGGATAATAGCCATATACGTCTATGCGGGTGTGCTTGTCTTTCCAATACAAGTCGTAGGCGGAGCTCCAACGGTAGCCTGCTTCGTCGAACGTATGACGCACATTGTCTCCTCGGTTTCCTTTGGTCTGCAGTGTACCGGGATGGTTTCCGTTGTAGTCGACTATATAGACGCCCATCACGTCGCCGTCGGCGAAGCCGTCGTCGTTCACTCGAGTGGTGGCCACTTGGTTTATCTCTCCGGCAAGTTGTATGCGGCCGGAGCCATCAGCTTCCTCCTGCCCCGGAGACTGGAAAAGCTCTTGGGAACAGGAAGAGAGAGTGAGAGCCGCAAGAGCGGCGGTAGGTAATATCAGATTCTTCATGATGGTTTAGTTTTATATTACTCTGCTGTCCCTCCGTTATCTTCTTCGTCTTCAATCCATGGGTTGATATTTACGTTGACTCCTGCGGAAGTCTTGGAGAGTGTCACAGTAAAGCGATGGCTTTTTGCGCTCTCGAAAGTGAATGCCTTATGTAGGTTGAAATCGCGGCCGTCGGCAGTGATTGTGATGAGGGTGCCCTCCTCTACGGTCTGGGGCACAATGAGAGCCTTGTATTCGTTGTTGGCGCAGAAAGGAGTGACTGAGGTAGGATTGCCGGAAGCTGAGATGGCTCCGGAAGCGATGTTAAGATTGGCATCGCATTTAACTCCGTTGATCTTCACAGTTACATCTGCTTTGGAAAGAGTTTCCGCAGTGAAACCATTGCCAGCTTCAAGGGCTATGGTGATTCGGCTCATTACATGGTTGACCGGGATTGAGATAGCCTCTTCGGATGGCGCCACATTGAGAGCTTTCCCAGCCATTAGATCAGACGCCTTGTAATCAGCTTCTGTCGATTGGTCTGTCTTAACAGAGAAAGAGTGTGCTGCTACATTTTGAACATTGGCATATGGATAGTAGAGGTAGAAATCAGCATGGGTCTTATTGTCGGGCCAAGTTATGACTTTGTCGGGAATCCATGTGCCATTGTAAGTGAAACGCATATTGTTGACATGGTTTCCCATTGATGCGAGCGAACCCGGAGTAGAGCCGGAATAGTTTACTACGTAGAGTCCTACGCAGTCTCCTGCCTCAAAGCCATAGTCAGTCGCCCTGGTTGTAGACATAGATGGACTGATTTTAATTTCCATCGTCTTCTCGACGGGCGTTGTTGGGGTAGGTTCCGGAGAATCGGAACCTCCTGAGCAAGCACTTGCCAATAGAATCGGGGCAAGTGCAAGATGGTATTGATGATTCCTGTTCATTTTTTTGTTAGGTTTTTATGCTTATTGAAAAAGATTTCACAAAATTCAATGCAAAAATAGACAAAATAAGGCAACTGCAAAAATATATCGTGGTTCAATTTGGTTCAAGGCTGTTTCGACGCGAGTGAATCGGGACATCCACGTAGAATGTGCGTTTCCGATTGCCAGGAGATCTCCTCTCTTTTAAAATATTCGTCCGGTATTTAAGGTAACCCGTGAGCCACACTTTGGGCATTTTGGAAACATAATATAGACAAAGCCCCCAAGGAGGTGTGTAAAGGTGTGCCCGCAACGGAGGCACTTTCGTTTTTGAATTCCCATTAACATAGTCGGATTTATTTTATCATTACGGACGCAAAGTTACAAACAGGAGGGTGTATCATAAGTCAGATTATGATGCACCCTCTGACTATACAAGTATCGATGTCCGCTATTAAACAAAGCCAACGCAAAAGAGACAACTGGATTGATGTAATGCTCCGAGCCCATGCTTGGCCACACCACCCTACTTGTAATATGCTGTAAAACATAAAACAAAGCCACTGCTTTCACAAGCTGAGGCTTTCCCATGTCCCGGATTTTTATTATCTTTGGGACATAAAACATTAATAAAATCTCTACAAAGATACATTATAAAAATTACAATCCCAAACAAATGACGCTTTTTTCCTGAGCGTTTGGACCAGGATATTCCGGAAAACGACCCGGTCAGGACCCTCGACACCATCATTGACCGGATCAAGACATGTCACTTCGAGCACCTTTACAACACATACGGCGCCAGCCCGTACCATCCCAGGATGATGCACAAGGTCATCATATACGGATATATAAACAACATGTATTCCTGCCGCAAGACACCTGTCGTGATCATCAGGACAACAACTGCAAACGGATATGAGTCCAGGAGTGTACGTTACAGGGCGCAGAGGATGCCCGCTCAGGGGAAGCTGCTTCAAGGGTACCGGGAACAGAACGGTCGAAGTCAACCACAGCCTGGTCGGATTCAGGAAAAAGGCAAAGGAAAGGCAGACATCAGACAAAGGAACCGAATAAAGGGGCCGGAGATACATTGAACCCGAGGCAACCTTCGGACAGATCAAGTACGACAGCCAATACAAGAGATTCAGCCATACAGGAAAGGACAAGGTCACGATGAACTTTGCCTTCTTGGCCATTACCCATAATATAAATAAAAATAAAATGTGTTCGGTTATGAGTAAAAATGCGTAAAATGGGGCAATACATCCTATTTTCGGGAAATTTTCGATTTTTTGGGTGGGATAGACCCTTGAGAATTTGTCAAACTAGAAAAATCTCTTTTTCTGGTCTCCTCTGGAATGGCGGATCCTCACCTTGAAATATAGTCAGAGGGTGCATCATAATCTGACTTATGATACACCCTCTTACATTGTCTCATGTTCAGGTTCTTCTTGGAGAAAAAAGTGAGCTATTTTGAAAATGTTAGATGTCATAAAGAGTCAATTAAATAGCTGATAAGTGACTTATAATTGTTATAAAGATAGAGACACTGACTGTAACACTTTTGAGGTAACTTGTCTACAGTTAGATGGTTTCTGTATTAAGAATTACGTATAATTGAAAATAATATGTCGCAAATAAAGATTCGGGAAGTTGATGTAAATCTTTGGAACAAATATAATGTAAGGTTTAAGCCACATGAAGATGTCAACATTATTGTTGGCATCAATGGCAGTGGGAAGACAACTCTTCTGTCTGAAATAGAGAAGGCTATATCTAAAGAAACATGTATCTACATTCCATCAATCGACAACCTTATGACGCGCGACAAACGCAGGAAAGAAACGGCTCTTTCACAAGATCTTGATTCTTATATTTACGATATGAAGACAGGACCGTCTCTGATGTACTACCGGATGTCGATGCTTGATGCATCCGCTGATAAGCAGGGGCATGTCAGGGAACGGCTCGCTGCGTTCTGTGGCATTGTCAACAGTCTTTTCCAAGATACTGGAAAGAAAATAGCAATAGAGGGCAATAAATTCATAATTAATGCCAACGAAACCCTTATATCACCTGACGATCTTTCTTCAGGAGAAAAACAAGTACTTCTCCTTCTGCTACGGGTATTCCTTTTAGAAGAGAATGAATCGGTAGTATTAATCGACGAGCCGGAAAATTCTCTTGATATCAGTTGGCAGT
>CAYSMP010000198.1:0-6407 GCA_964432215.1 uncultured Sangeribacter sp. | reverse complement strand
TTGAAAACAAATATATTCATGCAAGGATGGAAGCTCTCGGCAGTGATGTCGGGGGGGCTAAATCAAGCGGAGATTTCGACTATGCTATATGTCGAAGTCTTCGCTTGATTTTATTTAGAGATTTAGAATAACTTAAAAATGGAGCTTCATCGTCTGGTTGTGAAATCTGTGGTTTTGGTAATTAGAAAGAAAAGCCTACAGAAACGCTGAATCCTCCAGCATTGTACTTTTTTCTGTTTCCATCTGATGATGTATTAGAACGCTCCATATAAGTCAAAGTTGCATCTTGATACGTATAACCAACTTTAAGATATATCCCGCAACGTTCGCTGGTCTTCACCCTTAAGCCTGCCGAAGGATAACAGTAGAACCCATAGTTTATTCTGGAATCGGTGTTATTTTCTGTAAGTTTTCCATTGAAGGTGTAACCGGCTTTGGCATCAATGAAGGCTGTGAAAAGTCGGTTGATGGCAAAGTCTTTACGGATATCTCCATATATAGGATAGATAGTATTGTAGTAGTCGGCATCTACGTTGAAGCCTACTGATGCACCTGCTCCTACAAACAGTTGTGGCTTGACAAAATATGCTCCATGTGAAGTGGCAACGCCAATTTGTGCGGTTGCATACTTTTGAGTTGCGACCATTCCGATTTCTCCGTCTCCACTGTATTTGGCGGCCTGTGGAAACATCTCAACTGTAAAAGTCGATAAAAAAAGAATTGCCATTGCAATACGGCGTGTAATTTTAGATTTCATATCTATTATTTTTGTTTGATTACACTATATAGATATG
Organism: uncultured Sangeribacter sp.; assembly: GCA_964432215.1. Lineage (GTDB taxonomy): Bacteria > Bacteroidota > Bacteroidia > Bacteroidales > Muribaculaceae > Lepagella. The sequence goes on along the minus strand of CAYSMP010000198.1, from coordinate 5,613 downwards.
AGCAAAGGTAGAATACTGCATGAGGAATTAAATATTTTTTTATCGAAACTGATATGGTCAGTAGGAGTAAGCGTTGGAGTTTTCTACTGTCTTTCCAACAGCCTGAATATATATCTTGAGCCATCCCCGCATGAAACCCAGGAGATTTTAGCGAAAGTCATTTCTATTCGTTCCAGAATGCATAATAACTCACCAAATATTCCACTATACACCCCCGAATCCTCTCCTTACTAAGAAAGAACAACCGTACGTGATAGCAGGTCACCCCAGAGGATAATAAATTTTTCTCGTTGATATGCAATCGTACCCATTTGTGTATGGCAAGAGCAATTTTTCAGTTGTAATTTTGCATTATCTTTCAAAAGCGATTGATATGTCTCACTTTTTTACAAAAAGAATAGGACTATTTAGGGAGCATTGCGTCTTAAAGTAAAAATCAATTTTTATGAATATGAAACATCTTTTTTTTAAAACTACGCATGCCATGCTTTTTATGGCACTCGAGAGTGTATTGTTAATCATAGTCAGTCTATTCCTGTCAGGATGCACACATGATGACGAACCGGATATGGAATATTATGTGAGATATACAGCTATTGCACGTCCAAACACCAAAGTCAGAATGTATTTTTCTAATGAAACAGGTAATAATTCCCATGTAGATGCATCAATGCCTGATGGAAAATTTCAGTACTGTGTAGGACCGGTAAAAGTAGGATTTGAAGCCAAGTTAGGGTTAAGTTACTACAATACTGGAGGCTATGCCGATTATCTCAGCATAGAGGTGGCCAAAGGTTCCGGACCATTCGTATTAAAAGATAATAACACTGGGCTATCCGGACTAGATTACACCATAGAATGATTACTACATAAATTTCATAAAATATTGTCAAGGCATAATAATCTTCCACCATCTTTTTGACCTTTTATCCTTCATTCTTAAATTTATATGAAACAAATTTTATTTAAAACAATGTTGGCCATACTCGTTATGGCACCAGCGAGCGCCATCGCCCAGAAATGGAATTTCGGCGTTGAAGCCGGCTACGTCAACAATACTCTTGCAGTTGAAGAGTACAAAGCATCTTCACGCAATGGCTTTAAATTCGGAGCTAATGCCGAATTTACACTCAGCAATCAAATCTCGTTTGAATCAGGATTGGCATATATACGCAAGGGAGCGTCTATCTCCGGAAAAAATATACTGTCTTCCAGAATCAGTTCTATAAAATTTGCAGAGATGAATTATCTCCAGCTTCCCTTAATGATAGGATATAAAGCCAATTTGGGTAGCGGTTTCAGTATTAAGCCTGAAGTGGGAGGCTACTTTGCTGTAGGAGTCGGAGGCAATTCTTTCGTCACTGGAATGGATAATTTCGATCAGCCATACGAGGCAAGGGTCAATACCTTCTCCCATTCCGATAGCTATGACGGTGTCGCTCCCTTTAGGCCATGTCACAGGGCTGACGGAGGACTATCCTTTGCCTTAAATGTAAATTACCATCATTTCACAATTAAGGCTGAATATGACCTCGGACTAACATCTGCAACAATCTATGGCAGTGGCAAACAACGCACCTTATCAGTATCATTAGCTTATTGGCTATTCTAATACCGGGGAATAGGAACATATAAGGGAGGCTCCCGGCAACGATGTCGGGAGCCTCTTTCATGCACGTATTATAACATTTCTTGTGGTCATGTTGTCAGGTGGCAATGCATCAGTTGGCCGTTGGAGTCGCGGAGGTGCATACCGTTTCCTTCGCAGTAGCGCCAGAAGGAGCAGTCGGCACATTGGCCCGTCTTCATCCATGCGCGGTCGCGGTAGGGTTGAAACTTGGTCTGCCAGATTTCCCAGAAGTCATCATCATAAATATTGCCTTGGCGGTAGTCGGCGCGTATGCTCGGGCATGATCCTATTCCACCGTCCAGGAGTACTGATGCTACTGACACACCAGCCTGACAGGTGAAGAAACTATCCCTGACAATACCCTCATAACTTCCAAGAAAACCCTCGCAGCAGAAAGAAGCCTTTATGCGTCCTTCCTTACGCGTATCTTTAATAAACTCCATTAATACCTTCATATCTTCCTTCCCCATCTTGAATTCCTCATAGTTGGCGGCACGCCCGGAAGGAAAAATGGTGAAGAGACGCCAAGCCTTGACTCCGCATGAAATGAGGTGTTCCTTAATCTCAGAAAGCCGATGAAGGGTACGTTGGTTTACGCATGTCACCACATCGAAATTGATATCCGGGGTAGCGGCAACCATACGGATAGCAGCGGTAGCACGATCAAAGGATGCCGGATGGCAACGCATCCAGTTGTGGTCGTCTTTTAGCCCGTCAAGACTTATCGTCATGGCGTGAAGTCCGGCCCTGCGAAGACTCTGAAATCGTTCGGGAGTAAGTGCAAGTCCATTTGAGACGAACCCCCACGGATATCCTCGATCATAGAGCTGCCGGCCTACGTATTCAAGATCCTTTCTAAGAAGAGGTTCTCCGCCGGTAATTACTATGTTTACGTAGTTTGGATTCACATGAGGAGTAAGGCTGTCGATAACCTTCAGGAAATCCTCAGCCGGCATATCGGGTATGATGGATGAACTCTTGCAATCGCTGCCACAGTGGCGGCATGAAAGATTGCAGCGCCAGGTACATTCCCAGAAAAGCTGTCGCAAGGGATGCTCGCGACATTTATCATGTTTTATCTTGCGGAAAAGCTCAAGGCCGATACGCTGGCGAAGTGAAAGATGATTCATTATTATTTATTTTCCTTTGACTTTAGGACGAAATTGACAATTTCCTTTGCCAATCCTCTTGATCCCTTGCGTGCTTTTTGAGATGGAGGAGAAAGAGGTTTCTTCTTAGATTCAATACTTTCGGTTACTGCCTTAGCAGGGAGAGTGTCGTCTCTCCGATACGAAAGATTGACTGTTATGGTATCTGGAAGAAGCAGAGAGTCGGCAGGGGTGCAAATTATCTGAAGACGCTCGCTGACGGCTTTGCCGGATAGTGTGAAATTGCCGGCGGAATCAGTACGGGCGATAGATATTACAGTCTGGTTAGCTTCATTATCATATTTTGCTTTGATTTGAGCGTCTTTGACCGCTTCCTTACTGTCGGCCGTCGATACTGCCCCTTTTATCTCGAAGTTGCCTACCGGCATTCCGTACATGACACGCATTTCAGCAGAGCTTTCAAAACCGAGCATCGAAAGCAGACTTGCGCAGATGGCTTTTACGTAAAACGAAAAATTGTTTCTAAATTTGTCCATATTCATTAGTTTTTACATTGAAATTGCAAATTTAGTAAAATTTTTGATACGATTGCGTTTTTATTGTCATAAAAATGGTAGATTATTGAGGAGATTTGTTATTATCCTTTAAAATAAAATCTACTGTCGATTCAGCGTGACCCTTATACCATTCTCCATCATCTCCTTTGTATTTCATATCAACAATGACGGAGTCTGGTTGGAGATCGGATTGATACGGAATGCACACAATCTTTAATTTGCTTGCCCATTCACTTCCCTTTAGATTATACGTTCCTTCAGGCAGCGTCCGTGTGCTGGCTATAGAAAAGACCCCTGAAGGCATATCCATAAAGGTGACGCGTATTTCTGCATCAGAAACAGGCGTGCCATTATCATCTGTGACAGACCCTTTAATATCGAAAGAACCAAATGGCATGCCATACATAACCTCGTTGTCAGTACAGCTGCTGAAGCCCAAGATCGACAGGAGTGTAGAGAAGATGCTTGCAAAGAAAGTCGAGATTTGTTTACTGATAATTTTCATAGTTACGTATCGGTTTTGCATTATTTTTTTTCTTCAAGAATGAAATTGACTGTTGCTTCAGCATTCCATCTATTCCAGGAGTCGCCTTTATTGGAGTCTTTGGGTTCAAGCTTGACAATGACGGAATCCGGTTCCAGATTGTTTTGAGCAGGAATGCAGACTACCTTTACGGATTCCACGATACTTAAAGCTGATATCACGTAATTACCTTCTGCATTTGTCTTTGCTGTCAAGCTTGTTTGGTAGGAGGGATAGTCGGGACCTGTCACTCTTATTTCTGCATCCTCGATATCGTTTCCTTTTTGGTCGGTGACAGTACCTTTGATTTCAAAGTGTCCGTTTGGAATTATTCCATACATGACAGGATAATCGGGATCATCAGGAGATGATGAGCAGCTGAATCCAAGGAGAGAGAGGAGTACAGAACAGATACTTGTTAAGAAAGTCGAGATTTGTTTGTTGATAGGTTTCATATTTCTTTATAGTTTTTTATTGATTCTATAGTGTAGATACGGTATTAATGTCAATACTGCATGTACAAATGAAAAAAAATGAATTTTTTTACCAGTTGAAGCGGAAGCCAATGGGGATTGATATGCTCCAAGGTTCGTCGTCGGTCCAGATGTTGGGAATTTTGCAATCCTGAGGGAAGTGGTAGCGAAGAGATGGTTCTAAGAACAGATCGACGCGTTTCGATAGACGGAAAGCTACTCCGACATTTCCTCCTACCGACCAGACAGCCTTAGAACTGAATGTTCCGCTCTGAATGTTAGAATTCGGAGCCATCTGGGCATAGGAATACACGGGAATTGCCACTCTTCCTCCAAAACCGAAGTATAGTTTCATTCGAGGCGAAGAGTAGGCATAAAGATTCACTTTAAGTGGGATCTCAAGATAATGCCAATGACATGTAGTTGGCTCTTTATATCTTTCGAAGTCAGTATGCAGGTATGAATAAGCTATGCCAGACTCGAGCCCAAGCCATGACGAGAAATGCTTCTCGGCCGTCAGTGCGAATGAGATTGGCAGATGGTGGCGGCGTGGAGCTGAGCCGAGTGAACTTTCTATATCATTAGCGAGGCTGGGTATTTTGGCTTGAGGCGGAACGTCTTCGTCATCAGGGTTCGGAGGCGTCACCGGATTGCTTGATGATGGATTATCGGCAAGGTCACTGTCAGATAAGCTATTGAAACTCATCATTCCGGGATCGACTGAAATTCCGGCAGACCATCCTTTGCCTTTGGTGGCCTTGTGTGGCACGTCGGCAAAGAGATGGTCATGATAGATGTCATTCCTATAATCCAGTGGCTTTCTCGTTTGATTTTCCTGCTTGGCAGGAGAAGGTGTGGAAACTTCTATGGAATCGGGACTGAATACGGACTGTGGTGTGGATTCAGCTGGAAGCGTATCGTCTGAACCATTATTATCATTGATATCATCATTATCATCGATATCATCGTTTCCGATCGCTGCAATAGCATTAGTCGGGGAAGGGGGAGTAGGCTCTGATGTGTGGTCGGCTTCGGAAATCTGTTTTTTCTTCAATGATTCGGCCGATAAGTGATCGGAGGCAGGCATAATTTGGTCCTGTCTATAAAAGAAGAGCAGCCCTGAAGAGACGAGCAGGAGCAGCAGAGAGATGAGGCCTGCCCGGAGTTGATAATCTTTTATCAGCTCGCGCAGACGGAGTTTAGCGTGGAAAAGCTGGGAGGAAGATGAATTGGGAGCTATCCCGAGGATTTTAGATATCTCTTTGTGCACGGCTCTTTCATTTAAATTACAAAACGACACATAATACCCTTACCCGGTTCG
>CAYSMP010000197.1:0-6571 GCA_964432215.1 uncultured Sangeribacter sp. | reverse complement strand
TTCTTGGCTCAACAAGACGGAAGTCAGCTATCAAGGGCTGTCAAAGGAGTATCCGATGGTCAATGGGATAGTGGTGCATAAGCAGAATCCCTCCGGCTACGTATTAGACGAAGGGAAACGCTATTTGGCTTATGCTGACCTTACGGATAATCCTGACAATGACAATGGCATTATTTATATAGGTATAGTCAATGCCGAGTTGCCTGTTGAAGTAGGATATAATCCTCTTGAGCCTAATGTGGGGGATGGGGTAGGACATGTCATGTCTCATACCACGTATACCCCTGGCTCCCCATACGTATATTATTGGGGATCGGGCTGGAGTAAAGGTGGGGTCGCCGACATGGAGGCCTGGACTGAGTATCTTGAAGACTTCTATAGCTCTCTGCAATATCCTCTCCAAGTGAAAGTGAAATGAATCAGATTCATTCATGTGGAAGTGTGAGGTAGAGGGCAGGGGGGCCGAAAGAGGAGAAGTTCCGTCCCCCCGGCTTGGTGAGGGAGTCAGCTGGCGGTGGTGAGGTCAGCTGGCGGTGGAGAAGTTGAAGCCTACGGCTTTGCGGCGTGGTTGCGGTTTGGGAGCCACCAGTGGAATGTCGCAGGGAAGGATCTCAGAAAGGGAGTCTTGGTCGGTGAGATTTGCATCCATTACCCTTACGGCTATAGCCGGGAGAATCTCGGCATGGATTAGATTCATGACGTGGCGGGCATTGCCGAATTTTTCGTCGCGGTTTGCATAATCGGTTGCCAGACGATTGCGGAGTGCCTCGTTCGCTTCCGGAGAAAGCTTGAAGTCAAGATTTTCAAGGCGTCTTTCTGCAATCTCCATAAGTTCATCTTCAGAGTAATCCTCAAAGGTGTAGATGTTTGATTCAGGAATGCGCGACTTGAAACCTGGGTTGAGGTCGAAAAGCTTTTTCATTCCGTCTGAATATCCTGCGAGAATCAGCATCCAGTCGTCCTTCTCAGGATCAGCAAGGGCAGTCAGGAGAGCCTCAATTACGAATTTCCCAGGATCCCTGGGGTCATTTGGCTGGAAAAGTGAGTGGGCTTCATCGATGAATAGGATTCCTCCTTGAGCCTTATCAATGGCTTCCAAAGTTTTTTCGGCTTCGGAGCTATAGTATTGGCCGAGCAGGGTGGAGCGTTCTCTCACCACTACATGTCCGCTTGAAAGCACACCGGCCTTTTTCAATATCTTTCCCATGAGCTTTGCCACAGTAGTCTTACCAGTGCCTGGAGAGCCAAGAAACATTGCATGGAGAGGAGCGTGGAACAATTCAAGTCCTTTTGATGCCCTGAGCATGCAGAAACGCATCACTTTGTCGTAGGCAATTATCTTCTCCTTGACAGATTGGAGTCCTGTGAGATCGGCGAGCTCGGCGATTGGGTCGGAGTTGTCAAGCTCAGAGATATCGTCGAAGATAAGTGAATTTTCGGAGATATAGGGCTCTTCGGATTCCTCCGAGTCGTCAGCAGTGTCTTGCTCCTCAGATTCATTGGAAGAATCGGCTTCTTTAAAGTCAGCAGGGATGAATGCATCGAGAAAGTCGTCATATTCCTTATCGGTAATCTCTTCGCTGTCTTCCGTATCGTCGGAGATGGATTCGTTGTAGCGTCGGCAGGCGGCTGCATAGTCATAGTCGTCGAGAGGCTGAAGCAACTCGCCGGTCCATTTGCCTTCGATATCGGTCTCAGTAGAGAAAACGAATCCAGCTATGGGATGATCCATGCAAAGAAGTTCGACATAACATACCCCTTTGTATCTCTCAAGGGCGGCGAATGGATAGTCTACGATATAGGTGAAGTCGCCACGATATGCGTAGCGGGGTTCGATAAAATCCACCATTACGTTGGCTCCGTTGGCTCCGTTGGGGTAATAGATCCTTACTTCCAGTTCGGGGAAAGTGTCGGGGCGTGGAGCAGGGATATTATTGCTTACTTCAAAGCGGATTCTGAAATTTTTATTGTCACGGGAGGCTGCATCATAGCTTTTTTGCATTTCAGACTCCCCGGCAGGGACTACGCCGCCGGCGAGCGGCTCATACCATTTGGTGGGGTTGCCGTATTGGCCAATTCCATAGGTTCGGAAGCACCCTTCTCCTAAAAGAGCCCCTGAATTGTCATCGCGTACGAGAAGACGATAAGCGTGGCCGGAAACGTATTCTGTCTCATCAAATGGGAAACTGACGAATAGTCGGGTGAGGATGTCGGTTCCTTTCATCCTTACGGTCATCTGTTTGCTGGTAAGGAGGACACGGTCTGTGGCATCGAAAAGCTGGAGTGTCACTTTGCGGCGTGTGCCTTCAGATGTCTTGTAGCGGGTGTTTTCGAAGTGCAATTCCGCAGCGATTCCGGCAAACTCTTGATCCAAGATGAAGTCATGACGGAGGTCGAAGTCAAGGGCTTCGGGGGAGAAGGAGGGATTGGCATATTTCTGCCAGGAGTAGTCGGTGAAGAAGAGGTTGGAGAGTTGGATGGGGGAAGTTTTTTTCATATTCTTACTTGGTTTTAAAATTAATTATTAAAAGATTAGTTATTAAAATCGCGGAGACTATAGGGGAGTGCAACAATGGCTGCTGTCCTATTCTCCGGCGCCTCCTCAAGAGGCGAACCCGCAATGTCATGGTGCGCGCTGCTACTGGCGGCTTTCGGCTGTACGCGTAGGGGTACAGCATAGGCTGTCAGCGCATCTCTGCGGTTGTGAAAAAAATTACGGGGATACTAATCCACACTACATTTTTGCATCGCCAGCTCGGGCGACACCGCAAGATTTATTGCTTTTTCTGATAGAATGTAGTTGCTTCATAGTTGAAAATGAAACTAATATGTAAGAATATGAAAAGCGCCATAAAGGGGCTTCTTCCCATTATGACGCAAATTTAGTAATTTTTTTTGCTGAAAACAAATTTTTTTGAAAAAAAATCAGTTTTATGTTTTTGGTGACCTAAGCCCTCGCTTTTTATTTCAGTATGATTTTTTTTACAGCATTTCCTTGACGGAGGATGTATATGCCATTGGAAAGAGTCAATGGTGATGAGTTAAGGATTTTGGATGGAGTCGGGAGGGAGCAGAGGAAGCGGCCGGCTGTATCGTATAGATCGCAAGGGAGATTGGGGTCAATCGAGTCCTTGATTTCTTCTACTGCGAGTGGTTCGGTGCCGAGTAAGGAGGTAATCATGACGTTAGACCCTTTCGGCATTGTCAGATTGAGACTCTCTGTTGAGTAGGTTGTTGTGGAGGTCTGTCCGCCCACTGTAACCGTCACTTCCCAACCATTTACATATAATCCGTCGGAATCAGAGACGGATTCCAATGTCAGCGTGCGCTCGGGGAAATATTTGCCATCAAATTTATTGCCGGTCAAAGGTATGCCGTTTATTATAAGTGTCCGTTCGTTGTCAATGCCTTTGTCGATGGTAAGCGTAACAGGCTTCTCAAGGCTAAAGAAGGATGATAGATGATTGTAGAAGAATGTCCAGCGGTTTTTGGTCCAGTTTTTTCCGCTTTCTACCTCTTGGCTATATGTGGGCCACCATGGATTTATCAGATCGCGGTGGAACTTGTATTCGGTCTTTATCTCATCGTATCTACGGTCTATACGTGAGATTATTTCTTCCGGACGTAGGAAATCGCCAAGATAGACTGCGCATCGGTCGATGAACATATTTTTGAATTCAGGGGTGTCGAGCAGCCGGCGGAACAGACGGGTATATTCAGCTTTGTTCGCCCAGTCGTTGCGGTTATTGTCGTAGCCGGGAGTGGTGATCCAGTTGAGTGTGGGATAATTATAGCGTTCTCCATAGAGCCCCATACCGAAGTCTGTGTCCTTTGCAATCCAACGCCATTTACCACCATCCGCAATAGGACGCCACATTACGATATTATTGCCCGGAAAGTCCTTATTGTCGAAGAATGTACCCATTATCATCAGGTTGCAAAACTCGCCAGTGTCCATAATGTCATCAAACTCATCAAAAGAGTGTCCGGTGGCGTTATAGAAGTCCTTGAATGCATTGAAATTGTCCCAGCTCCCTTCCTTTAGTTCTATCCAGTTTTCAAACATGTCTATATCTTCGAGGCCGTCGTAGTAGGAATAAACATAGTCTTCATTGCTTCTGGGACGGATATTCAAAATTCCCTTGTATTCACCATTGAGATAAAAGATGACAGGACGCGATGGCTGCCAGTCGAGGTCGCAGTCCAATCCCATCGACTGCTGAATAATGGCATCGCGCATATACATATAGTCGAAGTCGTTACCGCAGTTGCGCATTTCAAACGACTTGAACTCATCTATTCCGGGAGTCTGGTCAGGGAAAAACTCATAATTGAAGCGTTTTTCACCAAAACGCTTGTTGGCATACACTGCAAGAGACTTCAGTGCATTTCCACGTGTGGCCCCACCCTTTACGCGGGTCTCACAGAGCTGATTGAAGGAGCTTCCGGTCTCAGGCGCCTCAAAATATTCGATGTTGACGGGACGCCGCCAATCATATTCGTAGTTTGGAGTGTTGCCGGAATAGTTGCCCGTCACGTATATTCCCAGTTTATTGTCGTAGAAATAGTCCTTGTTTGTGACCATGGATACAATTGGCAACGACATTTCACGGGGATGCTTGATATATGAGTGGGTAGTCGACCGTGGAGAGAGGTATCCCTCACAGAAAAGTTTTGCCCGGATAGGCTTTGTCGCCTGTATCTTTATAGGGGAAGAATATTTGAAGCTTTTTTCAGTAGGTTCTTTACCATCGATGGTGTATCTGATGACCGTTCCTTCCGGAGCATCCTCAGGCAGGGAGAGCGTCAAGGAGAAAGTCTGGGTAAAGACTTTCCCCGGAATATCGAAGATAGGCTCACCCAGTATCTCTTTGCAGATAGTTCCGCAGTTTGAAGACCCTGGAGTAGCGACCGCCTGATAACCCCAACTGTCGGCATTGTCAGTCACACGCCCATATGCAATATTGGGGGCAGGTTGCTTTTTAAGACCCTCCAGATGATCGACAATCTCATCATTTTTGAAAAGGTATACTGCGCCATCTTTCCCGGATTCGAGGCGGAAGTCGGTGTGAAGTCCCTGTTCAGCCTTATCGCAATAGACCACCATATATTTCCCGGCGGGTATATGTCCGGAAGGGAGTTGATAGGCTTTCTTTGCTTTGTCTTTCGTGCCGAGTTTGTAATCGGCAAGGCTTTCGGCCTCGGGACCCGGGTTATAGAGTTCAACCCAAGAGTCGGGGAATTCATTTAGATCGTCCATGATGCAATCTATATTCGACTGCATGATTTCGTTGATGACGAGATGGGCAGAGGCGCCCGATGAGCCTGCTATTGCGAGCACTGAGAAGAGAAGGGAGCGGTAGATCTTTTGCATAACGTAGGAGCGTTCAGAATTATTTTTTTACAAAGTTAATGAAAAAAATCACAAATATTGGATGATGATACAATCTTGTATGCATTCACTACGGATTGAGATGCAATGAGGCAGGGAAGCCGGGGATAGAGCCCACTGCAGGGGGTGAAATTCGGTGGGAAATGGGGGATATTTTGTCGATACGCTAATTATAATGAATTTTGCGCCTGTGATTTTGAAGATTATTGCAAAATTTGCACCCGAAAAGGAGCGAAATAACAATAACATCAAATAACTAATTCTTTATTATGTGTAAAATCTTCAACAAAGCGTTTCTGCTTGGGCTTTTGACGCTGGGTGCTTGCAGCCAGAGTCAGGAAGCGCCCCAACCACCCGAAGGTGGAGAAACCCAAAGCGTCAGCATCTCCATGACCCGCGGAGTGCAGGATGACTTCATTGCAGCGGGAGTGGAAAACTACACCATCTACATCTACCGCAACACCAAAGCTGACAAGTCGCTCTACAGCGAGCAGCAGGTGAATGCCAATCAAAGCAACGTCACCATTAACTTTTCGTTGGGCGACAATTTCAAGATCTTCGCAGTTGCCAATGCAGCTTCAGTGACAGGCAAGGAGGATTTTGAAACGATGGAACTTCATCTCAATCCCCAGTCAGATTCACAGATATGGATGACCGAGGTCACTTCATTCACATCCGACAAGTCAGTCACAAGTCTTGAGCTGTCGATGCAGCGTCTCGTAGCACGCGTGGAATTTGCCCCTGCTGAGAGTGAGCAGGAGCTTTCTGACCAGAAGCTTTTCGATACCCTTAACCTTACATTCACCAACACGGCAGATACATATAAGGTGTCTGACGGCACGGTGACCACCAAGAATCAAGATTTGGTATTGACCGGTGCGACCGGCTATAAAGGTGGCTTCTACACTTTCTCTACCGTATCAGCTGATGGCGACTCAATGCTTGAGATCACCTATCTGAAGGGAGGAGCTGTTGTCAATAAATCAGCCGGAGCACTTGAGACAGGCGTAAAATATGCCGCCAACAACCGCTACAAAATGTCGGTTCCGGTATTGGTTGACGACTATGTAGAGACTCCATGGACACGCTCTGGAAGCTCCGCAAAGAAATTCTTTACAATCGATGTAACATCACTATAAACCGGCAGCCATGAAAAAATTACTTAAGATAACCCTTGCG
>CAYSMP010000196.1:0-6645 GCA_964432215.1 uncultured Sangeribacter sp. | reverse complement strand
CCGCAAGGCCCGCAAGCTCAAACGCTGGGGCAATATGTCAAGAACATTTACCCGCATAGGTAAGGAAATCACTATCGCCGTTAAGGCAGGAGGACCAGACCCCGATATGAACCCGCGTCTGCGTATGCTTATGCACAACGCAAAGGCTGCCAATATGCCTAAAGACACTATCGAGCGTGCAATAAAGAAGGCTACTGATAAAGACGCATCAGACTACAAGGAGATTGTATATGAAGGATATGGCCCATTCGGCATAGCTATCGTAGTTGAGACTGCCACTGACAACAACCAGCGTACCGTAGCTAACGTCCGCAGCTACTTTACTAAGCATGGCGGTTCGCTCGGAACACAGGGCTCACTTTCATTCCTCTTCGACCATAAGAGTGTATTCCACGTTAAGCCCAACCCCGAGACAAGCCTCGAAGACTTTGAACTCGAACTTATGGACCTTGATGCAGAACTTGAGGCAGAAGACGAAGAATGGCTCGTATATGGTGCTTTCGATCAATTCAATAATATCCAGAAATTCCTCGAAGGAAGCGGCATGGAGATCGTAAGCGCTGAGTTTGAGAGAATACCGACAGATTACAAAGACGTTACTCCTGAGCAACGTGAAAGCATCGAGAAACTTCTCGAACGCTTCGAAGACGACGATGATGTGCAGAACGTCTTCCACAATATGAAGGAAGCTGAAGAATAATTACCGCTGATGAACTGTTTCCTCAAAATATTCATGGTAGCGGTGGCCTTGGTCACCGCTATCCCGTCTTTCGCCGTCACCGATAAGGAGATGGAGCAGGCGCGTGCGATTGCTGCCAAGCATTATTTGCGCTATGCCAATAATGGTTCCGACTATCTTGATAAAATCAATCCTTCAAGTATGGGCGACCTAAACAAAGTGCTTAAGGCAAAGGAAAAAGAAAATATCAAGAGTTTCAATGCCGTAGCGACGCCGAAAGATTATGCATCATGGGATAAGAAAAAGCTTGTAGACTACTGGAGCAATACTTTTTTCCGTTCTCCCGGACTTAAGGAAGACGGTAAGAAATGCCTTGGTATCCTTGCCAAGAATCTGAATAAGATGACTGTGGCAGCCCCAACTGCGACCGCTCCTGCGACAGAGTCAGCAAAACCAGCTGAGACTGCAAAACCAGCTGCGGAAACTTCCACGGCTAAACCTGCTGCCCAGACACAATCTAAATCTGCAGAGGGAGAGGCTACCAAAACAGGACAGAAGAGTGAAGCCGATCTTGAGCAGGCTGTTGATGAGACTGCCAATGCCGTAGCTCAAGCTACAGCTGATGCCGGACTTAATGATGAGCAGCCTAAGAAGTCCAGCAATACTGGAGTGTATATTGGAATTCTTGTAGTGCTGGTAGGTGTAGTGATCTGGCTCGTTATGTATGCATCGAAAAGCATGAAAGAGACCGGAGCAACCCTTGCTGACCATAAGGCTGGTGAAAAAGAAATTCGCGAAGCAAAGCGTGCTGCCAAGGAAGAACAAAATAAGATGCGTGAGCAATATGCTAATAGCCTTACTTCTAAAAACGATGAGATTAAGCAGCTCAAAACTCAGTGCGATGCTTTGGAAAGGGAACTTGATGCTGCGCGCCGCGAACTTGAAGCTGCAAAGCGTGAGCTCGTAGCGATGCGTCAGAGCCGTAGCCCACAGCCGAAGGCTCAGGAGCAGGAGCAATCTTCATTGAGGCAGACGCAACCGCGCCAGCCTATGGAGCAGAAACCGACGGCTACTACTCCCTCTAAACCTCAGACCGCTGTAAGACCTGGCGGACTTCCCCCTGTAGTGTTCCTTGGATATGTCAATCAGAAGGGTTTATTCGTGAAGGCTTCCCGTTCACTCAATGTTGAGTCTTCTGTCTATAGGATGGATATTCCTGACGGCCATCACGGGCTTTTCAGAGTGGTCAACGACTCTGAAATACTTGACCGTCTTCTTGAGAATCCCGAGCAGTGGCTTGAGGGAGGATGCGTGATAGATAATCCGGAAGATGCTGACATCGCAGCTGAGATTGTAACGCTTCAGCCGGGTGAGGCGCTCTTCGCCGATAATACTTGCCGGGTAGTAAAGAAGGCTCGTATCAAATTCATCTGACTTCTTAGCGATGAAACTCTCCGCAATCTCCGACCAGTACGGAAAGACTATATTCCTGATTTGCTCCACGATTTCGGTGATAATATTTCTCATTATTTCCACTAATCTCGTGAAGCAACTTTCCATACAGGAACGTGAGAGAATGAACATATGGGCGTCAGCCACAGAGAAGATGGCGCAGACTGAAGGAAATGCTGATTTCGAATTCCTTCTTAATATCATCGCTCAAAACAATTCGATCCCCGTGATGGTGACGGATGCTGACAAGAACATACTCGAATATAGAAACTACGAGCTCCCTGACCGCGTGGCCGACGGGGAGCACGTAGTTTTTTCTGACCTGTCGGAGCGTAATCAGAGGTTTCTGGAAAAACGCTTGGCTAAAGCTACAGGAAGCAAGAGTCTTGACAGAATTGTGAAAGACGACCCGCATTTCATTCGCGTTGAAGTAAATCCCGGCATCAACCAGTATATCTACTACGAGGATTCCATACTTCTACGCAGACTTAGTCTTTATCCCTATGTGGTACTGGCGGTCATGATTGTTCTCGTTCTCATAATATATACGGCGGTAGTATACACAAAGAAGGCTGAACAAAACCGTGTATGGGTCGGACTTTCGAAAGAAACCGCTCATCAACTTGGGACCCCAATATCTTCTCTCATGGCCTGGAGTCAGTATCTCGAATCGTCCGGAACAGATCCGGAAGTGACTTCTGAAATTGATAAGGACGTAAAACGCCTGTCAAAAATTGCGGAGAGATTCTCTAAGATTGGATCGCGTCCGAATCTTGAGCTTGAATATCTCAACCAGACTATTATGTCATCGCTGGAATATATGCGTGGCCGTATATCAGGAAAGGTGTCTCTGACCTTTCATTTCGGAGAAGATGACTATGGGGTAATGGTTTCGACCAGCCTTTTCGAATGGGTAATGGAGAATCTGACGAAAAATGCCGTCGATGCAATGGCCGGAGTGGGAGAGATACACATTACTACTGGAAGCGGCAAGGATTGTGTTTGGATAGAAGTAAGAGATACAGGTAAAGGCATACCCAGAAAAAACTATGCTAAAGTATTCAATCCAGGCTACACTACTAAAGAAAGAGGGTGGGGACTTGGTTTGACCCTCGTCAAGCGCATAATCGAAGAGTATCATGACGGACGGATATTCGTCAAAGAATCTGAACTCGGACAGGGTACGACCTTTAGGATCGAACTGCCATTGGCGAAAGCATGATTTTATAATATTTTTTATAATGTAAAAATGCATAGTTCATAATTATTCAATGAAGTCGTTTTAAACTTCATTGTATCATTTATTAGATGAGTATCTAATTTCGAATTATGCTTTGTCAATCTACAAATATGACACTATTCATAATAGGATACATGGCGTCAGGAAAGACGACTTTCGGACGCGCCCTTGCGCGGCAGGCTGGCTTGCAACATATAGATCTTGATTTCTACATTGAGCAACGTTTCCATTCTACTGTGCGTGAGATATTCGCTCGGAAAGGTGAGGCTGAATTTCGACGCATAGAGGGAGCCATGTTGCGTGAAGTAGGAGAGATGACAGATGTTGTCATTTCATGCGGAGGTGGAACTCCCTGCTTTGGCGACAACCTTGACTATATGAATACCCATGGACTGACGGTATGCCTTCAGGCTGCAGATGACACAATTGCCGACAGAATTATCCAGGCGGGCGACAAACGTCCGCTGATGGCAGGAAAATCGCGCGAAGAGATACTCCATACGCTGCGTGAGCATATGGAAGTAAGACGCCCATATTATGAGCGTGCTCAAATTATTATATCGGGAGATAAACTTGAGAATAAGCAGCAGATAGCAGAGACTGTCCGGAACTTCATCAAAAACCATCTTCACAATTTGGAGGAAAAGGAATAATTTGTTAATTTTGTGATTCCAGAGGCAAAGGTCATCGTTGCTTCGCTTGCCCGGAGCAGACCACCGAAGATTTCCACTGGATCGTTATGCATATACGACTTTTCTGATTCTTAAAAATATGAACTAGCCATGAATAAAGATGCAATTCAGAAAGAGACACCTACCCTGGAACTTGAACCGTTGCTGATGCACGCTAATATGCTGAGCGGCGGCGATAGCATCGACATTGCCATACTTGGCAACTATCCCGATAGCGATGAGACACGCATGCTCCTTACTCCTGAAGCCTGTGGCCTGCTGACTTCATCCGGTCTTAAAGTCGCTATGGAGGAAGGCGCAGGAGTCGACATTTCCTTCAGCGACGATGCATATGCCGAATACGGTGTTAAGATTGTCAGCCGTGAAGAGGCTTTGGCAGCCAATACCGTGCTTTCATTCTCGCCGTTGCGTGCAGCAGACATACGCTTGATGAAGCCCGGCAGCTCGCTCTTGTGCACCATGGCTTCAGGACTCATTGATAAAGAATCTATCAAGACACTTCTTGATATGGATATTACGATGGGTTGTCTCGATAATATGTACAGCCACAACGATACTCCAATCTTCGCTGATATTATTGATGAGATCGACGGTAGGGCTGCAATAATGTATGCTCAGGAAAACCTTTCTTATCTTGGAGGTGGTAAGGGTGTTTTGCTTGCAAGTGTGGCTGGTATTAACCCTTGCGAAGTGCTTATCATTGGCGATGGCACCGACGTATACTCTGCTGCTAAAGCTGCTATGAATATGGGAGCTCAGGTATGTGTGGTCAACAACGATGTGTCGATGTTGGCCGTAGCACGTGAGGTATGTGGGCCGCAGATACAGACTATAATGATACATCCAAGGGTGCTTTATAATAAGGTAAAGACTGCTGATGTTATACTGCTCGGCACAACTACGCGTCCGTTTGAATTCCCTAAAAACCTCTCCGCTGTGATGAAAGAGAGCGCATATGTGCTCGACTTCAAAGAGTCGCATCCTTCGGTATCTGTGCCACGTACCGTTGCAATGGCTTTGAGCAACGTTATGGTCAATTTCTTCGAAGAAATGCGCCTTAAAGAGAGTTTCGACAGCATGATATCAACAAATGAGGGTGTACAACAAGGTATCGTCACATATCATGGCAAACTGGTAGATAAACTTGTAGGAAGCTATACCGGTCTCCCCTCGGCCGATCTCTCTGTGATGCTCGCTGCTCGCAACTGATCCGGCAACTGATGAAAACAGGATGAGGATCATCCATGTCTTATCTTCTGTAATGTGGTCGGGGGTGGAACGCTATGCCCTCGACATATGCCGTCATTGCCGCGATAAGGGTGATGACGTGCTTGTCATAACCCGCGACGCAAGGGCGGTTGACGACGTGTTTCGACGCCATGGAATCGAAATACATTTTGCGCCACTTGGAGGTTTCCTTTCCTACCATGCTGTGAAAGGAATATGCGATATCCTCAGCCAGGACCAACAACCGACTGCTGTGCACTGCCATAGCACACGTGATGCCTTTGCTGCCCTTACGGCACGCAGGCTTTTAGGAAGGCATGATATCCGAGTAGTGCTTACGCGCCACTACGTAAGACGCGCGGGCCGATTGCCTTTTCACCGGTTTGTGTATCGAAATGTTGATTATATGATATTTGTCTCTGAGGCGGCCAAAGAGAAATTCTATTCGAGTTGGCATTGGAAAGGAAGATATGATGAAGATGATATCAACGGCATAGTCATACACAACAGTCTGAATATCGAACTTGATCCAGTGGCGGAAGAACCGGCAAAGGGGCCTGTCATTGCCATGTATCTTGGCCGTCTTGCCCCCGACAAAGGATTGGAAGACTTGATTGACGCACTCGTGATCTTGAAAGGGATGAAACTTCGTTTGCGGATTGTGGGGACAGGGCATCCTGATTATGTGGATTCACTTAGACGCAGGGCTTTGACCGCAGGAGTAATGCATATGATAGATTGGCCTCGGCATAAGGAAAATACCAAAGACTTCATCCGTACGTCTCATTTTGGAGTACTTCCGTCGGTAGCACCGGAAGCTTTCGGAATGTCAAACATTGAGTTTATGAAAGAGGGGCGTCCAATAATATGTAGCGACAATGGTGCGCAGCCGGAATACATCAAGCATGGAATAGAAGGAATCCTCGTGCATCCTCGTGATCCTGAGCATCTGGCATGGGAGATGAGGCGCCTTGCACTTTCGGGAGAGTTACGACATGCAATAGGAAATGCCGCCAGAGTTCGATTTGAGCGCGACTTGGCATGGCCGCAATTTATTAAGAGACTTTATAGGCTCTACCTTCCTTAAAGCCGCGTGAGCCTGCCCGGGAGGTGATATGCTTCTTGCTTATGAATTTCGTCTTCTCCCAGAAAAAACGTTGTGGCTAATGCATAGACAAAGCCGTTGCGCTTCTTATTGAATTTTTTGGTTGGAAAAAAATGGGAAGTTTTTTTTGAAAAATTTGGATATTGGAGAAAAAAGTATTAATTTTGCATTCGCAATTGAGCGGGAACCCCCGCTAAGAAATTGCACTCGGGGTGTAGCACAGTTGGTTAGCGCGCTACGTTCGGGACGT
>CAYSMP010000195.1:0-6740 GCA_964432215.1 uncultured Sangeribacter sp. | reverse complement strand
AACAAAACTCTCCTAAAGATTTATCAGGCTATAGTCAACAAACCTGAAATCAGATCTTCTGAACTCATGGAAATTCTCAATATTTCTGAATCCACCGTCACACGGTCAACCAGAGAATTAAAAAAACTTGGTTTAATCAAGAGGGAAGGTTCAGACAAAACCGGCAGATGGATTATTTTGAAATAATGAGTAAAGGTCTGTCAAATACTTCCGGATCTACCTTTTATCAAAGATCAAGCTGATAAAGGACATGAGTCCGCAATAGCGAGTCTTTAGGCAAGTTTGGATGCTCAAACTCACCTATTTTAGTCATTCCTATCTTTTGCATAACTCTCTCTGACGGAATATTCATTTTAGATGTGAATGAGTATAATTTTGTTAGATCTTTCGATCTTGCCAAACTCAAAACAGCCATGGCTGCCTCTGTCGCGAATCCCTGATTGTGATAATCTGCATCCAAGCGCCAACCTATTTCGACTCCAGGAGTAAAATCAGCATCAAATCCAATCTCATGTAGTCCGACGTATCCGATAAATATGCCCGTTGATTTCAACTCGACAGCATACAATCCCCAACCATTTCTCTCAAACTCTGATTGTATTCTGAAAAAGAATGATTCAGTTTCCTTATCATTCAAGACAGATGGGAAGTAACGCATGACGTGATCATCCTTGTTTATCTCTATGAATAAGGGTAAATCTTCTGATTTCCAGTCACGTAGGATTAATCTGTCAGTCTCGATATATTTCATATACCCGTCTTTTAATTAGTTTTGTTACTGCCGTAATTATTACCACATGACAAAATTAATATAAATCTACTAAATCACCTAATATTATTCGTCTACATTCTACTATTTTATAATCGAAGGAATCATCCTATTAGTGGATTGAATGTGACTTTCCTTACTATTTTGCTATATACGAAAAAGAGCCGCTTTAGGCAGCTCTTTGGATATTCCTGAGATTTAATATTTAATTTCACTTAGCTTTCTCAAGTAAAAAATCTCTGCGTTCTCCGTGCGATACGTGGTAGCCCGCTCCATTGCGAACTTGCCAAAACTAAGTCGCTAAGCTCCCCGAAGCATTGAAACTCTGTTTCTTTACGCCTTGGAGTGAGATAATTACGAACTAAAGAAACTTAAGTAATTTCACTGTTTCTGAATAGGAATGGGAAACTTGGAGAAGAGTACCTGTACGGCTTTTACAATTCCGGAAAGGGTCTGGAGCTGACTGTCACCGTTGTCAAGGATAGTGGCTACAGAGGCTGTATATACCGGTTTCTCATCAGATATATCCACAAGATCCATTGTCAGTACACCCTCTTTATAAATGGATGGTACCCATTGTGTATAGGTTGTGGTCTGCGGCCAATAGTAAGGACGTGGATACATGAATACCGGCACTACCCCATTATGTGCAGGACCCGGTCCGGGAGGTACACCTGGGCGCCCGGGACGAGGCAACGGAGGTGCCGGAGCTGGAGGTGGCGGAGGAACAGAAGGACCTGTCTGAACGGTCTGCGTAATCGGTACATCAACCAATCCTTTCTTGACAGTCAGTCCTATATTGACCAGAAGTTTAGAGTTGGGATCTTCCGAAAAACCTCGCTCTACCATCTGTTCCCTAATAGCGGCTGCGATATTGTAATAGGAAACCATTGACATGCCGGGTGGAAGGTCTCCATCGTTTGGAGTCACAAGCCGGAATGTATGGAATGAGCTGAGGTTTGCCCCAACATAAGATTCGCTGTTGATAAGGGAATATGACGAACATCCTGTCAAAGTAGCCAAAATAGCTACAACAGCGAAGAATAGGCCAAGTGTCTTTTTCATAGTAGTAGTTATTATATTTGTCTACATAACAAAAAGATATGATTGATAGTTCAAATCCATAGTTAGTCGCTCATCATATATTAGGAGATAAATGATTAATTAGAAGACTATAAAATTTATGTGGAAGTTGCAACTGAAAATGGAAGCTGAGACAAATTCCACAATGAAATCTATTACTATTTCGTAAATTTGTGAAATTATTCACGAAATTTGTATAAGTTTATTGTGGTATTTTATATGTTATAATAACAAAAACAAATACACGACAATATGAAAACTGTAAAATTAAACAATGGCGTTGAAATGCCGATTATCGGATACGGTGTCTATCAGGTTGATCCGGCAGAGTGTGAAAGATGTGTAAGCGATGCTTTGAAGGTAGGATACCGCATGATAGATACTGCCCAAGCTTATCACAATGAAGAAGGTGTAGGGGCAGCAGTAAAGAAAAGTGGCATTGCCCGTGAAGACTTGTTCCTTGTATCTAAAGTGTGGATATCCAATTATGGATATGAGAAAGCAAAGGCATCAATCGATGAAAGTCTTCGCAAGCTTGGCACTGACTACATTGATCTGATGCTTCTCCATCAACCTTTCTGCGATCGCTACGGTGCATATCGTGCCCTTGAAGAAGCATACAAGGAAGGAAAACTTCGTGCGATCGGCGTAAGCAACTTCTATCCCGATCATTTCATTGACTTTGCAGAGAATGTTGAAATCGTGCCGGCTGTCAATCAAGTGGAGACACACGTTTTTGACCAGCAAATCGAGCCTCAGAAGATCATGAAAGAATATGGCACCCAGACCATGTCGTGGGGTCCGCTCGCTGAAGGACGCAATAATTTCTTCACCAACCCTGTGCTCGAAGAGATTGGCAAAAAGTATGGCAAAAGCGTAGCCCAAGTAGCTCTCCGTTGGCTTACCCAGCGTGGTATCATCATCATTCCTAAATCTGTCCACATTGAGCGCATGGAGCAGAACCTCGATATCTTCGACTTTACACTGTCTGACGAGGATATGGCCACAATTGCAACTCTCGACACAGGCAAGAGTGTCTTCTTCGACCATCATGCACCCGACGTAGTCAAAATGTTTATGGGTTGGAGATAATCTATAGCCTTACTATTCAACCTTTAATCATACTATATATTATTCCAATTCTCCGATTGAGCGGAGATAGTCAATGTAGTTTATTTTAAATTGTGTCCGGGCCTCTATGATATTTGAATAAGAAGAATGCCACTGTGATTGTGCTTCAAGAAGATCTGTTAGTGTAGTCAACCCTACCTCATATTGCTCCTTCATGATCCGAAGGTTTTCCTCTGCCTCATGCATGGCAACTTCTGCATATTTCACCAGGTCATACCCAGTCACAATATTACTGTAGTTCTGATTAACCTCCAGCTCCATCAACCTCTTGTTTCGAGCCAAAGAAAGATGTGCATTCTCAACATCAATCTTGGCTCGACGCACTTTCTTTATACCTTCTCCCCAATGGAATAGAGGCACTTGTACTGAAAGAATCCCCATAAAACCGTTGGCTTTAGTGTTGGAAGTAAACGGAACATAGTTTCCTGTTTCATCCTGTGTCCAACCTTTCGTCTTTATGTTGCCATAAGCATTCCAACCCAGTTGAACACCTACGGTCGGGAGGAAATCTGCCCTCGCCATTGACACTTCCTGCTTTTTTATATCAATATTTTTCTTCAAGAGCAAAATCTCAGGACGATTCGATATATCCATTCCTTCCGATGGAATATCATACGTTTGACTGATTTCCTCAACTGGCATTATCGATACCGTATCCGGAACTCCTATGACTCGGCAAAGAGCCATCCTGCACAGATCAGCACCGGATTTAGCCTGCTGAAGCCGATAGACTATCTCGCTGCGCCTGGTCTCGACTCTAAGCAATGTCTGCCGCGACGACATGCCGGTCTTGACGGCAAATTCTGTAGTTTCATATATGGAATCCATCATTGCCTGATAAGATTCCATCATATCCACTTTCGACAATACTGCCACGTAAGTCCAATACGACTTCTCTGCATCAGCAAGCACATCCATCCGGGCAGCCCTCAACTGTTCTTTTGAAATCTCTTCACCAATTGAAGCCATCTTGTTGGCAGTTGTTATTTTTCCTCCGGCATAAATTGGCTGGGTAAGACTGATTCCGGCCATATATGTACCTCGAAGCTGCAATGTCATCATATCCATCATTTTAGAATCAGGGGCATAATACAATACATTGCCACTTCCTGAGATTTTAGGAAGATAAGCAGTCCGTGCCACAGCATGGTCAAGATTAGACCCACGCACATTATTTTCTGCAATCCTTATGTTTTCGTCGGTCTGCAATGCCATTTCGCGGCATTCCTTCAGAGTCAAATCCAGAGCTTGAGCCTGGAAAATACCGGCTATTATAGTCAAAGTTAAAATTATACTTCTCATTTCTGTTTTACTTTAAAGAAAACTGAATATAATGTAGGCAAAAGCAACAAGGTCGCCAAAGTGCCAAGCAAGAGGCCTCCAATAATCGTCACAGCAAGCGAGCCATACATCGGATCGCTGATAAGAGGAATCATACCTGCAATAGTAGTGAAAGACGCAAGAATGACCGGCATCACGCGAGATACAGTCGCTTTTATTATAGCCGGATAAAGTTCAACACTTTCCTCAGTAGTCAATCGTGTTATCTCATCTACAAGAACTATTGCATTCTTTATAGTCATGCCCATTAATCCCATAAGGCCCAAGATGGCAAGGAATGTAAAGGGGGTGTCAGTGATCAAGAGCGCCGGGACAATTCCACAAAGGACGAATGGGAAACAGAGCAGGATCACCGCGAGTTTTCTCCAGTCATTAAACAGCAGCAACAATACAATCACCACAATTGCAAGCATTATCGGAAGAAATGACATGATTATTCCTACGGCTTCTTCCGAAACTTCTCCTTCTCCGACAAAACGCATTGAGTACCCTTCCGGCAATGGTATTGCTTTTATTGCCGGCGTTATATCCTCAAGTATTTTTGCCGGTGTGGCATCCGGATTAGAAAAATCCGGATCGCACTCTGCCTCAATGACCCTACGCCCATTAAGCCTATGTATCATTCCCTCACTCCACGTGGAGTGAATTGAATCCACTACCGCTGAAAGCAATGTTGTATTAAACATCTTGTCAGAAATCTCATCAGTCGTCACAGATCCATTCATTACTCCTTTCATGTCATCCTCAGACACTGACATATTGAGCGTGGTCCATACGGGCAATGAAGCGAGATCCGTAATTTTACTTCCGTCATTGTTTCTGAGAAGCATATTTATTGGCACCACCTTGTCATTATCGTATATCACTCCTATAGTGTAGCCATCAGTGGCAGCGAGCATGGCATTTCCGACATCGCTTCTATTGATACCGGCTAATGTTGCAGAATATGGAGAATAAGCCAGACTGACAGAGCGTTGCTTACCAAGCCAGTTGTTTTGCACTGATAGCGGATCTACATAGCGGCATTGACGCATTATGGCTTCCGCCTTTGCACTCAACGCACGCAAGGTATCAGCATTAGGCCCGGCAAACTCCACTTCCACTGTGTGCGTAGTGGAAACTGACAGATTGTAACGACGTGCCCTTACATAAGCATCCGGAGCGATGGTCCTGATTTTTGCTATCATTTCATCAGACAACCGTCTGACTGTCTTAAAATCCTTGCAATCAATTATAAACTCTGCATATTCCTCGCCTCCTGATGGTATTGGTCTCACAAGGCAATATCTTCCTGGAGCCCCACCCATACTTATTGCTACAGACTCAACACCCTTGTCGGCTTTAATACTATCCGACAATAGAAACATCCGTTCCCTTATTTGGTCAGGATTGCTTTCTATCGGGAAGGTGCATTCGATCACAAACTGGTCATAGTCAAAATCCGGGAAGAAAATATTTCTCAAATAACTCATTGACCAAACAGACACACCCAAAATTGCAATTGCAGTAGCTACTGATATCCATTTATGCTTGATTAATACCACTACTAATTTTTGTATTAGTCTCTGAATGGGATTAAGGTTTAGTTCTTTTGTCTCTTCAGAGGAAGCATTGGCAGGGTTGAGCCATGCATCTGAGCATACCGGCACCTGAATCATAGCCAGAATCCAACTTGCGAGTAGACTGACACATATCACGAGGAAAAGATCTCCGGCAAATTCTCCTACCGTCCCCGTTGTCAAATAGATAGGAAGGAAAGTAGCAGCTGCGATAATGGTTGCTCCTAAAAGTGGCAATGCAGTCTTCTTCACCGTGTTGTAGAGATAAATTTCCCGACGCAATCCACGCTTGCGGTCGTTGATGATGCCATCCATGATGACCACAGCATTATCTACAAGCATTCCCATTGCCACAATGAATGCACCCAAAGAGATACGCTGCAATGTTGTGCCGATTGCTGAAAGTATAGGAAAAGAAAGAGCTACTGTAAGTATCAGACCAAAACCTATGATAAGTCCTGCCTTCCATCCCATAGCCAACAAAATCACAATAAATACGATTGCAATTGACTCCAAAAGATTTATCATGAAAGAAGATATTGCGGTATCTACGCGCTCAGGCTGGAAAAATATCTTTTTTACAGATAATCCGGCAGGCAGGGATGAAATCTCTGCGTTTACAATCTTATCAACTTCCGCGCCTACTGCAGGAACTACAGCGTCTTTCTCAAGCGCAACAAGTATTGTAACGGAATTTTCCTTTTCTACATAAAAGTCGCCGGATCGTGGAGATGTCTCATGACGTGAAACGGTTGCAAGATCTCCAATCCTGACTTTGTTGCCATTGGGCATAGTCACGAGCAAGTCGGAGATCTCTTTTTCCGACATTGCTCCATCTTCGACGTTAACTGTAATCC
>CAYSMP010000194.1:0-6777 GCA_964432215.1 uncultured Sangeribacter sp. | reverse complement strand
AAAAGAAAAAGATGGCAGGACGCGAATACATGGGTATCGTCCGCACCACCTTCCTGCTCTCCCCCGACGGCACAGTAGAGCAGATAATCTCGAAAGTCAACACCAAAGACGCCGCCAACCAGATCCTCAGTTTAATTGAGAATTGAGATTTTTAAGTTGCCCTTTGACGCTGAATGACGCATGCGGAGCATGTCTATTACTAATCTTACCTATTGCACCAAGAAGCAAAAATTAGTAATAGAGCATGCTCCGCATGCGTCACCTATCGGCAACAGGTAACTTCTTAATCTATTTTTACATTCTTCACTCCGTCGCCGTATGTGATCTTCTCACCCGGCACATCGACAACAACATTCTTCATCGTCAATCCATCGACATGATTTAGAGTGAAACCCTTGTCAGCACGGAAACGGCAGTCTTCAAGCACCACATTCTTCATCGGCATTTCAGGAAGGCCATTGAAAAGAGCAGCGCGTCCGGCCGAACGGCAGACTACATCTTTGATAAAGATATTGCGGAATGAGGGAGTCTCTTCTGTCACTGGAGGCACAGGGGCGCCTGGTTTGATGCCATAATATAGGTCGAAAATAAGAGCATCTCCGGGAATATCAGTCATTTTAATATTGTCGACATAGATATTCTCTACCACTCCACCACGACCACGCGTTGACTTAAAGCGCAGACCTACATCCGTACCAATAAACACACAGTTCTTGGCAACGACATCTTTGCATCCACCGGACATCTCACTCCCAATCACGAAACCTCCATGTCCATGATATACGGTGCACCCATCGATCAGCACGTTGGAGGAGGGAACTCCACGGTCACGGCCATCCTTGTCCTTACCGCTCTTCATGCAAATGGCGTCGTCGCCCACGTCGAAACTACTGTTGACAAGAAGCACATTAGTGCACGATTCGATGTCTATACCGTCGCCATTCTGAGCATACCAAGGATTGCGGATATTCACATTGTCCACGATAAGATTCTCGCACATCAACGGATGCACATTCCATGCCGGAGAATTCTCAAAGGTCACACCCTGCAGCAACACATTAGTGCAACCAATAAAGGAAACGAGTACCGGACGGAGGAAATCGTGGGCTACCTTTAATGCCTGCGGATCGCCGGTATGCACCTTCTCCTGAATCTCCTTATCTCCATACACCTTGAGAATATCCTCATTTGCAAACCATATATCACCCTTTTCATTTACGACACCGGTTTGTATAAGTTTCTTCCATTGAGCATCGGTCAATTTTGATTTCTTTACAGGACGCCAGCACTGGCCATTGCCGTTGATAGTGCCGTCACCTGTTATAGATATGTTCTTCTTGCCGCGTGCAGTAAGAGGAGACATAGCTCGATATGTGTTAAGACCTTCCCAATCTGATTTTATCACAGGATAATCAGCTAAGTTCTCACTGAAAAGGAGCAAAGCGCCACGATCGAGATGCAAGTCAATATTGTGGTCGAACACAATAGGACCTGTATACCAGATTCCCTCCGGCACCACCAAGTGACCACCACCCTTCGAAGAAAGGTGTGCGATAGCTTTCTCAAACGCTTCCGTATTTAGTGTGACGCCATCGTTGACACCCCCGAAGTCGGAGATCTTCACACTATAGGACGGAACAGAAAATTCCCTCACCTGATTGATTTTCACCGGCAGATTGGTGTAATACTTACTGTAGTCAGCTCCATAAGCCGCTACCACTGCGAGGCACACAGCCATCGCCGAAAGCAAAGATTTTTTTAGGTTCATTATCATTTTGTTTAGGTCTTTCTATAAGCAATCATGCAAAATACTCACACAGAGGGCACACAGAGTTTTATTTAAAAGAAGCATAAATATTACTTATTCACTGAGGGGCTTGCTTCGCTTGCCCGATTAGCTCACTGAGAATATTAATATCCATTAATTATTCGTTTTAGCCCGTCTATCAATCGATCGTTATTAAAATTTATAAGTAATCCTAATCTTTTATTTGCCAACCTTAAATATGTATTAAGCTGTTTGTAAAAAACAGGATTATCTTTTTCTGTGGATTTTAGCTCTAAAATTATTTGATTCTCTACAATAATATCAGCTCGATAAGCCAGATCAACTTTTACACCTTTATATGAACAAGGAATCGGAACCTCGCATTCAACCTTTAATCCGGTTTGCATCAGTTCATAAGCAAGTGCTACTTTATATACCTGCTCAAGAAGACCTGGACCCAAATTCTTATGCACAAGAATAGCCGCTTTTATTATTTTTTCCGACAGTTGATTCAATTCCTCAATAGTCATGTTTCATGATATTTTTGGTTATTAAATTTTGTCTAAACTTTGAGAATTTACAAAATTACTCTTTTTCGAACACATATCCAAATTACTTGTGAAAAATAATCATTAAGTGGGGAATCATCATATTCAATAAAACTCTGTGTGCCCTCTGTGTGAAAATTTATACAAAAGCGGACAAAACTGTACGAAAACGGACACCACGCAAAATAAATACTTACTGTATTTCAATAAATTACATTTTTGGCACGCATATTGCAACGATTTTGACAAACAACGCAAAATACATAACAATGGATAGAGAAATTCCCAATTCAGAGCGCCGCAAAACAAAGCGCAACAAAATATTAAAAATCAGTGGCATTGCAATAGCAGTGATAGCAGGAGCCATAGGTCTCGGTTCCATGATGCGGGCATCAGTCGCCGCTTCCGACCTGACAGTCGGCACCGCCGACACCGGTACTATCGACGTGACTGTCACCGGCACAGGAACAGTCAGTGCGGCCTTCGAAGAGATCATTACCTCCCCCATCAACAGCCGCATAGTAGAAGTCTACTGCCGCGCCGGCGACTCAGTGAAAGCAGGCACTCCCCTTCTCCGCCTCGACCTTCAGAGTACGGAAAACGAAGTAAACCAGCTCAGCGACCAGATCGCAATGAAAAATCATGAGCTCGACCAGCAACGTGTAAATTCCGATACGCGCCTTACCGACCTCGCTATGCAAGTCAAGGTAAAGGAAATGACACTCAGCCGTCTTGAAGCTGAACTCCGTAACGAGCGGTATCTCGACAGCATCGGCTCCGGTACCGGCGACCGAGTGCGCCAGGCAGAACTCGCAGTAAGCACCGGACGCCTGGAACTGGAACAGATGAAACAGCAGCTCGCCAACGAGAAGCGTGTAGCCCAAGCTTCTGAAAACGTAAAGCACCTCGACATCGACATAGCCCGTCGCAACCTCGATGAGAAAAGCCGTACGCTCAGCGACGCACGCGTCTCTTCTCCACGCGACGCCACACTCACCTTCATCCACGACCAGATAGGTGAGAAAGTGAGCGAAGGACAGAAGATTGCCGTCATCGCTGACCTTGGTCATTTCCGCGTAGATGGTGAGATCTCCGATAGCTACGCCAATAAGATAGGAGTAGGAAGTCAGGCAATAGTGAGAATTGGAAAGGAAAGACTGAAAGGAGTTGTGTCAAACCTTACCCCTCAGTCACAAAATGGAGTGATCAAGTTTACGGTCCGACTTGAAGACGATGCACATCCACGCCTTCGCTCCGGTCTAAAGACAGATGTATATGTAGCTTGCGACGTAGTTGACGACGCAATCCGCATTCCCAACGGCTCATTCTATACCGGACCCGGCACCTACAGCCTCTTCTTCCTCAGCGAAGACGGCAAAAAACTCGAGAAGCACGAGGTGAAGCTCGGCAACTCCAACTATGAATTTGTCGAAGTACAGAGCGGCATCCGCCCCGGCCAGCGCGTAGTCATATCCGACATGTCACGTTTCAAAGACACAAGCTCACTCCGAGTACGCTAATCCTCACAACTCCACAACCTCACAACCCCACAACCATTAAAATGAAATTAATAAAAAAGACTCTCCAAGAAGCGATGAAGACTCCCGGCTTCTCCTTGTTGTATATGGCGGGCGTAGCCTTCACAGTGGCCTTCACCATCATCTACGGCATGCTTCTCTATAGCCAGCTCGGGCCCGTCTACCCTGAATACGACCGAAGCTCTACCATGTACGTGCAGACAATTGTGAATACCAACGACAATAACAGATCGAGCGGATACATCGGACGAGATTTCCTTGAGCAGTTTATGCGCGACAAACTGAAATCTGCCGACTCAATGACCGCCATGATTATATCTAACTGGAATTATCCTATGGTGCAGACAAACAGTCAAGGTCCGGAATTTCATGCCGAAGTGCGCTATGTCGAACCCAGTTTCTTTAAATTCTACAAATACGTATTCGAGGCCGGCAAACCCTTTTCTCAGGAGGATTTCGATTCTGAACTGTATGTTGCTGATATCAGTGAGAATATCGCAAACCACCTATTCAGCTCTTCGGAGGAAGCAGTGGGTAAGGATATAAGCATTGACCATGTCAACTACCGCATCCGAGGAGTGTTCCAAGAGGGAAGCGCTCTCAACGTGGATTCGTATGGAGAGGTATTTCTCCCATATAGTCTCGTAGCTAAGCTCGACTATAAAACAACACCTCAGCAGAAATATTCCGGCAGCCTCCGCGTTGGCATCAAGGTAAAGCCCGGAAAAGAGGAGGAACTTCGTGACGAGTTGCGCGACATATGCCGGCGCATCAACGCTATGGATACTACAGGATGGAAGTTCCATCTCCCCGGAGTGATGTCTCACACGGAGCATATTCTGACAGATACAGATGTCGAATGGGGGTGGGATGGCGACGACGAAGAAAAGTTTAAGATAAAAGATGCTACATCAAGCCTGCTGATATGGAAACCTTTCCTGATCGCCCTTCTCGTGGTGCTCGTAATCCCAGCGCTCAACATCAGCGGCCTTATCGGGGCACGCATGGACCGCATGGCATCCGAATTAGGTGTAAGAAGATGTTTCGGCGCCAACCGCCGTAAACTGATGGGTATGGTATTGTCTGAAAATCTTGTCCTGACTCTTCTCGGAGGAATATTGGGGCTGATTGCGGCTTGGCTGATATCACTCTTTGCAGGCAAATTCCTTTTGCAACTCACCCCGCTGGCCTATGATTCAGGTTTCACCTTCGGCAACAATGCCTCATTCATCACCGGAGAAACTGCTTTCGCTCCGCTTCTCTTCCTATTTACATTAGCAATATGTATCGTCCTTAATCTCATTTCAGCATGGATTCCGGCACATCGGGCTCTCCACAACCAAATTACTGAATCACTTAACTCAAAACGATAATAAACTATCCACACAAGCTCAACATAACCTTATAAACCCATAACCCTTAAGTTGAGCTTGCGAAACTTAAATAAAAGTCATGATTATAAAATCTATATTAGGAAAGAAGACACGTTCTACGGCACTTTTCATTGAGATAGTGATAGTCACGATCATTGGTTGGTTGATAATCGAGCCGGTTGCCGTCAATACAACCACAGCGTTGATCCCCGCCGGATATGACTATGACCGTCTGGTGATGCTTTCAATAGACTATCTTAACGACAAGTCTTCGCAATACGACAAGGCAGCTGAAAACGCTGACAGAGAAAAGACCTACAATAATCTACTCCGAATGATACGGGAAAGAAATGGTGTGGAGAAGGCTACTTACGCCTATTACCAGTCGTTTGAAATGGATGGAAGATCTACCAATGGCACCCACGCTGATTCTACATATAAGGCATATGGCATTGAAGACTTATATTACAATATGACATGCATCGAGTATATGCCAAAAACTGACTTCTTCTCGACATACGGAATAAAGGATGCCAATGGGAAGGATTTTCAAGAGCCTGAAGTAGATGAAAACTCCTACATCATCAGCTACAGCGTGGCGAAGGCATCTTATCACAACGATAGTCCTATAGGAAAAGATTTGTTTGCCCCTTCGGAATGGAGACCCAAATCCACCATCGTTGGAGTGACTGCAGATGTGCCATATGTCAAAGGAGATGGAAGAATCGGAACTTATTACATCACAAGAGACTGGAATGGATGGAGCCGCCCTCACGCAATTACGGTGCGCCTTGGTGAAGGGGTGAATCCTCGGAAGTTTATCGAAAATTTGACTGCTGACCTGTCACAATATCGCTCCGGCAACCTCTATCTGACCCATCCCGTCTATATGAGCGACCTGCGCGACCAGGTCTTCGCCCCAAAACAACGAGACCTCACGCAGAAATGGATAATTGTCGCTTTCTTCCTTGTCAACGTGCTTTTAGGCGTAGCCGGAACATTCTATGTCCAGTGCAAGACTCGAATCCCCGATGCCGGAGTGATGCGTGCTTTCGGTGCCCCAAGACGCAAGATAATATGGAATATAGTAGGCGAAGCCCTTATCACGACTTTCATCGGTTGGCTCATAGGCAGCATAATCTACCTTATCTATCTGAAATACCAAGGCTTCCCAATGGAAACAGATGCCACCCCGATAATCCAATACCTCCGCCCCGTCTGGCACGACACAAAACTCGGCCGCTACTCCATTATCGGAGGAATAATCCTCATCCTGCTCCTCGCCACCTCAGCCCTCGGCGCATGTCTCCCCGCCCGCAAAGTAGGCCGCGTCCCCATCGTCGACTCCCTCCGCGACGAATAAGTATGGCATTATCAGGAATATCAGCCATATCAGGAATATCGAGCTTAATCTCGATTAATCGGGATTAATCGAGATTAAGCCCACCCCACAATTCAAAAACTAAAAAAACATCGAAATATGATTACTCTAAAAAACATCAACAAAATCTACCGTACAGATGAAATCGAGACCCAGGCTCTCGAAAACG
>CAYSMP010000193.1:0-6871 GCA_964432215.1 uncultured Sangeribacter sp. | reverse complement strand
CTATCCCATTCCTGAGGCAGAGTACTGGAAAACAGAAATCGCCAACAATCCCGGGTGGGAATAATTCATTTACCTAATGATCATGAATAAGACAGCAAAAAATATATCAGCCTTCCGTAGCCTTGCCATAGCTACGGCTCTTGGCGGCTTATCGCTGACGACTACGGCGGCGGCACGCGAACTCAAAGGACGCGTCACCGACACAGAGGGGAATCCCATCCCGGGCGCAATCGTCAACGTAGCAGAGCAGAGCGGCATCGTTGTCACCGACAATGACGGCAATTTCACGCTCAAAGATGTATCTTTCGAAGACGAAGTCAACACCAAATGTGTAGGCTACGACCCGAAGATTGTCACCATCGAGGATCTGAATGCTCCGCTTATAATTGTCCTTGACCCACAGAGCGACGCATATGCAAAGCTCCGCAACTTCGCCTTCGCCGACAAACCGGCAAAATATCAGACAGAAGCAACTTCAATCGTGACCGGAGAGGAACTGCAGCGCTATCCTATCACTGTGCTTCAGAATGCGTTCAACTCCACAGTGACAGGCGTACAGACTTATGAGGCAGCCTCGGAGCCCGGATGGGCAGAAACCAAGATGTATATCCGTGGTATCCGTACGCTGAACTCATCAGCCCGCAATCCGATTGTGATTGTAGACAATGTAGAGCGCGACATCTCATTCCTTGACGCATTCCCAATCGACAACGTGACTATCCTTAAGGATGCAGCAGCTACCGCACTCTATGGTATGCGTGGTGCCAACGGCGTAGTTCTCGTGACCACCAAGCGTGGCGAAAGCGGAAAGGCAGTCATCGACTTCACTCAGGAAGTGGGCTGGCAGACTCTTACCAATACAATGGAGAACCAGAATGCCTACAACCACGCTCTCACCTCCAACCAGGTGCGTTATCTCGACGGCAAAGACCCGCTCTATTCTCCCGAAGTAATAGAAAAATACCGCAGGGTCAGCAATGGGGAGACTCTTGAGGGAATCGACCGCTACAAATATTTTGACACAAACTGGTTTGACGTGCTTTACCGCGAGTCAGCACCCGTGCTCAAGACAAACTTCCAGATTTCAGGTGGCAACAAGCGCGCACGCTACTACGTATCATTCTCTTACCTCCGCCATGAAGGTATGTGGAACAACGAGGCTACCAACCACAAGGCTGAGAGATACAATTCACAGCATGCGCTCAACCGCTGGAATCTCCGCTCCAACCTCGACATCACAGTCAACGACTACCTGACAGTTGGACTCGATCTTGGCGGACGTATCGACAACATCACCCAGCCTACTGCGTCAGTGTTCAACCTGACTACTTTCGGAGCAGTTGAGACCAATGTATTCTCGCCGGTTTATTGTCCAAACGGAGAACTCTACTACGACAATAACACCAACAACCCGATCTATCAGCTCGGATCGTCCGGTCTTGAAAAGAACCGTCGTCGTCAGCTCTATTCAACCCTTAACATCAAGGGAGACTTGAGAAAGATCACTCCGGGTCTTGGTGTGGATGCAGTAGTATCGTTTGATGCATACGACGGCTACGAGTCAACCCAGTACAATGCCATCAATGCATATAGCTACGACTGGAACAACGCTACAGTGGAAAATGTAGAAGACTTCACTTACACACAGACACAGCGTTACTCAGAGCTCACAAACCCGACAAAGAACGAACGTGACAACTCATGGACCCTCAACCTCAGGGGAGGATTGAGCTATGAAAGAATCTTTGGCAAGCACAACGTAGACGTCAGGGCATTTGTCCGCTCCTACATGAAGCGCAACAACCGTGGTCCTCACTCTGCCAACTGGTTCCATCTCTCATCTGACCGCTATCTCAGCTACAATGCTGTCGGTACTTATGTATTCGACAACCGCTACATTGTCAATGGTAGCATCTCGTATATGGGTAACGATAACTTCGACCCAGAAAACCGTTGGGGTACATTCTGGGGCGTAGGCGCAGGCTGGCTTATCAACAACGAGAAATTCCTCCAGAATGAGAATGTCAACCTTCTGAAACTCCGTGCAACTTACGGAAAGACAGGTATGAGCGACACCGGTGCCGGACGCTATCCTTATCAGTCTATCTTCCAGCAGAGCAATGGCTACAGCTTCGGTACAGGTGCAGTATGGGTACCAGGCTATCAGGAAGCTCAGGCAGGCAACCCCAACTCCAAGTGGGAAATCTCGAAGATGGTCAACCTCGGTCTTGACTGGGGCTTCTTCGGCAACCGCCTCTACGGCAGCGTAGACTTCTGGAAAGAATGGCGCAGCAACATCCTTATCGACCGCTCCACCAACCCAGACATCCTCGGTATCAGCTTTGCAAAGGACTCCTATGGTAAAGTGGAATCAAAAGGTTTCGAACTCACTATAGGTCACCAGAACAAGATCGGCAAAGTGGAATACACTATCGAAGGTATGCTCTCATACAACATCAACAAGATCACGGAGATGGACGAAGTAGAACCCGCAGTAGAATGGCAACGTAAGACCGGCGGCCGTATACGTGGCTATGAGTCAGTAGCAGGTATCTACGAGAGTGAGAACTCAGGAGTTATCGGCGGTTGGAACATGTATCAGTTCAACGGCTGGGCAAGCGATCCCGCTCTAATCTCTACTTCTCAGCAGGATGCTATCGATCACCCGGAAAAATATCCTTATAACTCCTTCTCAGGTGGAGGCCAGAAACTCGGAACTGCAGTATTCAAGGATGTCAACGGCGACCGCATAATCGACTCTCGCGACATGAAGCCACTCGGCTACACCATGCTCCCGGACCTCACCCCGTCGCTCGCCCTCACTGTGAAGTATGCAGGATTCGACCTCAAGGTTGTAGGCACAGCTTATCTCAACCGCTCAGTGTTCCTCTCGCCTGCGATGACATTCTCAGAATGGGGCTCGAACAACTCAACTCACGAAGTTGTAAATGCTTGGGGCTACTATACCGATGATCCGACCGATCCGCGCAACATCAATGCCAAATATCCGCGTCTCTCATTCTCCTACAACTCTGAGGATTCATCTCGCGACAATGGTTCATACCAGAATGATATTTGGATCACAAATGGTGACTACTTCTCACTCCGCAATATCGAGTTCGGATATTCACTTCCGACCAAGCTAATCGCAAAAGCTTGCATGACCAAGTGCCGTTTCTACTTCAGCGCATACAACGTTGCTACTTTCAGCCATCTTCCAAAGGGCATGGACCCCGAACGTCCGATGGGTTACTGCTGGTGGTATCCAAAGACAAAAATCTTCTCGTTTGGCGTCAACGTAGCATTCTAACCATAGAACCGAAACAATCATGAAAATTTATAAATCAGCAATACTCGCAGGTGTAGCCTTCACTCTTGGGCTTACCTCCTGTGACTCCTACCTCGACAAAGAGGTAGACCTCACACTGCAGTCAGAAATGGTCTTCGGTGACTATGATATGACCCGTGGTGCACTTGCAAAACTTTATGAATATCTACCGGATGCTTTCCAGGGCTACAGTGACACACAGTTTCGCCTTAGCCAGGACTGTATGACAGATAACGCTATCGACTACTGGGGCGTAGCCCGCTATCACTCTATTATGGACGATGCATATGATGCAACCAACCACTGGTTTTCATCACATTATTGGAGCAACGACTACAGAGGGATCCGTGCATGCAACCAGTTTATCGCCAATGCAAAGGAAAGCGTTGTGGGCAACGCCGAAAAGAAGGGCGACGACAACAAGCTCTACGACCGTTGGATAGCCGAGGCCCGCGTGATACGCGCTCTTCTCCACTTTGAGCTCATCGGATATTTCGGCGATATACCTATCGTGGCCGATGACGATAACGGAAATCCAATCATCCTCTCGCCGGGTATGACAATTCCAGACCGCACACCGGCAGCCGAAGCTCTTCAGTGGGTGGCAGACGAAATGGACAAGTACAAAGACAATCTACCTTTCCGCTACCAGAATGAAGATGAAAACTGGGGTCGAGTGAACGGAGCAGCAGCATATGCTCTCAAATCTCGTGCACTGCTCTACAAGGCCTCACCACTCCACAATCCTTCCGGTGACCAAGCCCTTTGGTCAGCGGCAGCAAAAGCAGCTACTGACTTCCTTACGAAGAATGCCTCTTGCAGCAACCCTTACCGTCTGCACACCACCGCATCAAATGACCCGGAGGAAAATTACTATGCTATCTTCACATCCAACCCTGTGATGAGCAACGAGTACATCCTCAGTCGCTCGGTATGGACTACCCTGCAGCTTGTCTACTTCAACGGACCATGTGGTTTTTCAGGAGCTATCTCCAATACCGGCTATTGCAATCCAACCCAGAACCTCGTGGATGCATACGAGACAAAGAATGGTCTTCCTATCGACCAGGATTCAAGCTATGATCCACAGAATCCCTACGCTAACCGCGACCCTCGTCTGGCACAGACCATCTTCTATCATGATATGGTTTGGGGTGACGGCGACGAGGCACGTCCGCTCGATATGAACTTTGTTGATGACTCCGAAGGTATGGGAATAGATTACCAAAGAGGAAATGGTGGTACATGTACGGGCTACTACTGCAAAAAGTATGTTCATAACATCCGCTTTGATGGTACCATCGGCAACCAGCGCGTAGCATGTCCAATCTTCCGCTTCGGAGAAATCCTTCTCAATGCAGCTGAAGCTCTCAACGAAGCCGGCCAGACATCTGAAGCTATCAAATACATTGATCAGCTTCGCGCACGCGTGGGAATGCCAAGCTACGCAGGCAAGAACCAGGAACAGCTTCGCGAGAGAATCCAAAACGAACGCCGCATCGAGCTTTGTTTCGAAGACCACCGCTTCTACGATTGCCGTCGTTGGAAACTATTCGAAAAGCAGAGCTACGACTCTGAGAAAAACCTGCCATACTACCAGCAGCTATATCATCTCTATGGTGTGACTATTCATAAGAGCTCAGCTACTAAGTTTGTATACGGAGAATCTGAGAAATATTCAAGGCAGACTTTCAATGCACCTAAGAACTATTTCTTCCCGATACCATTCTCAGAGATACAGCGCATCGGACTGACTCAGACTCCCGGCTGGGAACTCTAAAATTTCTTCCAAGAAACCGACATGACACAAAAATCTAAATTATTTCAATTTGTAATCGCAGGCGCCTTGATAATGGGCGCCTGTGGTGAAAAATCCCCCTACATCCCGGATGAGCCAATCGTTCCGGTGACTCCTCCCACTCCCGAAGAACCGACTCCTCCGGAAGAGCAACCCTCCGACAATCAGGACATGGCAAAACTCGATGCCTGGTCAGCTCCTACCTACGCAGACTACTACCGGAACATCGCAAGCTGGGATCAACGTGGGAAATGGAATCTGGCAAATGTGCACGACCCATCTGTAGTGAAGGGACCGGACGGATACTTCTATATGTATCAGACGGACGCATCCTTTGGAAACGCACACGACGGGCATGGGCATTTCCACTGTCGCAGATCGAAAGACCTCGTCAACTGGGAATATCTCGGCGGCACAATGCCTGCACTTCCTGACTGGGTTATCCCAAAACTCAACGAAATCAGAAAGGATATGGGATTGCCGGAGGTAAATCCTAATGTAAAAGATTTCGGCTACTGGGCCCCGGTAGTAAGAAAAGTCAAGGATGGACTATACAGAATGTATTATTCGATAGTATGTCCCGGACAAATCAACGGAGCAAACTCCTGGTCGGAAAGGGCGTTTATAGGACTCATGGAAAACAGCGATCCCGCCAACAACGAAGGATGGGTAGATAAGGGATACGTCATCACGAATGCATCTGACAAAGGTCTTAACTTCAACGTCAAGCCTGACAATTGGGGGAACTGCTATTTCCGATATAATGCCATTGATCCAACCTACATCATCACCCAGGAGGGTGAACA
This sequence comes from uncultured Sangeribacter sp., assembly GCA_964432215.1. Taxonomy (GTDB): domain Bacteria; phylum Bacteroidota; class Bacteroidia; order Bacteroidales; family Muribaculaceae; genus Lepagella. Next base: position 939 of record CAYSMP010000193.1, on the reverse strand, counting down.
TTGGCTGATCTACGGCTCATGGCACTCCGGCTTTGCTGCCCTGCAGGTGGATGCAGAAACAGGAAAACCCTCAATCGAAGCTAAGCCTTGGGGAACTCTCGCTGAAATATCCGAATACGGCAAGCGTATTTACACAAGGGAAAACAACAACCGCTGGCAGGGATCGGAAGGACCGGAAATCATATACCACGATGGCTACTACTATCTGTTTATGGCTTACGATGCTCTCGACGTTCCATACAACACAAGAGTAGTACGTTCGGCAACTATCGACGGACCATATATGGGTTATGACGGCAGAAATGTCACAAATGGTGGAGATGCATATCCCATCGTCACGCATCCATACCAATTTAAGGGACACACCGGTTGGGTTGGAATATCGCACTGCGGAGTGTTTGACGACGGAGATGGAAACTGGTATTTTACCAGCCAAGGACGCCTACCGGCCAATGTGAATGGAGATGCCTATTCCAATGCCATAATGATGGGACACGTGAGAGCCATACGATGGACAAAAGATGGATGGCCTCTTGTGATGCCGGAGCGTTACGCAGCAGTGCCACAGGTGCCAATCTCCGAGCAGGAACTTGTCGGAGCATGGGAGCATATTGACCTTAGCTACAACTACGGAAAAATGCAGGCTTCCACCGTTTTGACCCTTGAGTCAGACCATACGGTAAGCAATGGAGTATGGAAAGGAAAATCCTGGAGCTACAATAAGGAAGATGCAATTCTAACTATTGATGGCATCGACCTTTATCTGGCACGCGAATGCGACTGGGAAGCATCCCCAAGAACCCATACCATCGTCTTTGCCGGCCTCGGCAACAGAAAGACCTATTGGGGAAAAAAGACCAAATAGCATAAATCTTTTATAAAACTCACGGCTCTTTCATTTAAATTACAAAACGACACATAATACCCTTACCCGGTTCG
>CAYSMP010000192.1:607-7021 GCA_964432215.1 uncultured Sangeribacter sp. | reverse complement strand
CCGATGCAGAACTGAAAACATAAACAATATCCCCTTCACGCATTTTATACAGTCGATCATTCCTTTTCCAACTTATAAACCCAACATCACGTAATGATTTATAATGATCACAAAAGCTCTCATTGGCAAAAACAAGCCAACTCCTATTTCTAACTTTCTTGTTTATCTTTCTCATACTGCAAAATTACTCATTATATGCGACAATTCAAAAAAAAACGAGCATCATATTTGAGAGAGAATAATATATTCATACATTTATGATTCTATTATTCATCCACAATTATAACTTTATTAATATTTAAGTTGTCTAAACTTGTGTTCGAATATTAATTTAATCAAAATAATATGAAAGAAAAGATTCTTTTTATTAATCTTAGGCCATCTTTGTGGTGTATTTTCTTTCATTTATCGGTCACGATGCCCGCATTCCTTTCAGGTATTCCAACACGTTCGGTATAATGCAAGCAAACTTACTTTCTGCACTCGCTCAGTGGAATTGTCTCCTTACATGAAGAAAATCCGCTCTAAGACCTGACGAAATCTTAATAATTTAAGTTTCCGATTTGATAAATCATTAATTTATATACGATTAAATCTCACGCAGAGGAGCAAAGGACTCGCGATGTGGAAAAACTATGCGTGAATTACAGATTCGAAAGTTACCTACACATCCAGCTGCGGTCATTTTAGAGGACGGACTTGCTTCGCTCGTCCGGGAGAAAGCAAAGAGGCAGAGATAAAGAAATCAGAAACTTGAATTAATAAAAAAGTAAGTTTAAACAACTTCATTGCTATCTCAAAAATATTTTGTAATTTTGCGTTCAAACCCACACAAATATGGAGACTCAATCTTTCAGTGAATTTCTAAAAGCAGCTTTTCCTTCTAAGAAAAGCGGTACGTTTAACTCTTATCTTCAAGCCATAAAAATAATGGATGAGATCTTTGCACAAAATGATTTGTTTCATTTAAACCACAAATCCTTGAGCGAAATCAAAGATCCTCATCTTATGGCACTGATTATAGATTATATCTTAGATGAAGAATATAAGTATAAGAAAGGACTCCCCTCATTCTTTGATTCTATAAAAGATGGTCAAAGAAGTTACGCACAAAAAGGGTTCTGCAAAGCAGCTATTAAGAAATTAGGAGAATATGTCAACATGATCTGTCATCAAGAGGTCACAGATCTCGTGGATGAATGTGGAAATAATGGATTGAAATTGTCAAAGAAATTATCAAAGAGATTTCACATCAACGAAAAAGGCACTGAAAAAGAAGTGCGAGCCAAACGAAGAGTCGGACAAGACATCTTTAGAGCCATACTTCTTGACATCTACGATTCCAAATGTTGTCTGACTGGATTAGAAATCCCCGAAGTGTTAAGAGCAAGTCACATCATCCCCTGGGCAGAATGCAAAGATGAAACACGTTTGGATCCATCCAATGGATTATGTCTAAGCGCCACATACGATGCAGCTTTTGACAGACATCTCATCTCCTTTGATGAAGATTACAGACTCATACTTAGCCCGATGCTGAAAGAAGAATATACCTCAACAGCATTTAAAACTCACTTTCTAAACTTCGAAGGTAAAAAAATAGCTCTCCCCTCCATGTACATCCCCTCCCAACAATTTCTTTCAAAGCATCGGAAACAGTTAATCAGTTGACTCTATAACCTAATTTATATTTCTTCAGCCTCTCACAAAATCCACAAAATAATCTCCCAACCTTAGATTTCTAAATAAATCGGGTGAAGAGCAACCGTTTTCACGCAAAGATTCTTGCATAGTTGAATATTTCTTAGTAATTTTGCATATTAAGGCATTTCGTCTTATATGAAATATGCATAAACTTAGAACGTTTTACATTGAGCAGGTATAGTTTTTCAGGACATGAGTCCTTTCAATGCAAATCTCTTTGGCTAAAAAAGGGATACGACTATTTACTTGACGGCAATAGCTTCACAGACATCGATGCTGTGGCGAAGTTAGGTGTCGGCAAGAATATGGTATCGGCTATCCGTTTTTGGCTTCGTGCGTTTGGACTTATAAAGGCAGATGAACTTCAGTCAGTTGCAAAATATATTTTTGAATCAGAAAATGGACGAGACCCATTCGCCGAAGACATAAATACACTTTGGCTCTTACATTTCCTCCTGGTCTCTTCAGAAGTTGCGAGTCTATATTATCTCCTCTTTGTGGAGTATCAACGTGAAAAGAAGGAGTTTTCCAGGTCGGAACTTCAGTCGTTCATAAAACGTAAATGTTCAATACCGGAACAAAAGAATGTTTATAATGATAATACCGTTCGGAAAGATATCGGAGTGCTTCTGAAGAATTATGTTACTCCTAAAGACTTGAAAGCTATTGAGGATTTTTCTTCTCTTCTTATTGCTCTTGGGTTAATAATTGACACCGGAAAGCAATCTGCCAACAAAGAACAGATATATACTTTTAGAATTAGTGACTCATCAGATATTGCTATAGAGATTATACTCTTTGCACTTATCCGTCTTAAAGGGAATGACCGCACTGTATCATTTGACGTACTTCAACGAATTTCGCTAATATTCGGGCTGCCTACAACCTCTCTAATAGATGTTATTAGATCGCTGGAACTTGTGTTTTCTGATACTCTTGTGTTTTCCGATAATAGTGGCATAAAGAATGTTCAATTCTTGAGAGAGATTGATGAGATTGAGGCTCTCAATCATTATTACGACCAACTATGAGCTATATACCTTCTGTAAATATTGAAATGAACACAACTTCTGATTTTCGGTACATTGTGACCGAGAATGCGAAGCTTGTGGCAGGGAATATTGTTAATAGTTATAATTCCGGGCATCATTCTTTTTCAATAATTGGAACATATGGGACTGGTAAATCTAGTTTTATCATAGCACTTGAAGATGACCTTGTCAGAGGCAACAATAAGCTTGTTAAGAAAGGAGTGCTTGGCACGGTAGAAGATTTTGAGTTTTTGAATATTGTAGGCGATTATGCTCCACTTGGAAGATTAATTTCTCAAAAAATAGGAACTTCAGACGAGAATCCAATAAACGCCATCAACGCTTACTACCAATCCTTACGGAAAGAGAATAAATTTCTCGTAATTGTGATTGATGAGTTTGGTAAAATTCTTGAGTACGCTGCGAACAACAATCCTGAGAAAGAGCTATATTTTCTTCAAAAACTCTCAGAGTTTGTGAACGTACCATCCCGAAGTATAATCCTATTGACTACACTTCATCAGAATTTTGGGAGTTATGCTGTAAAACTCACTGAAACGCAACGAAACGAATGGCATAAAATCAAAGGCAGATTTAAGGAAATCGTATTTGTCGAACCAGTGGAGCAGCTACTTTCGCTTACTGCGAAAGGACTAAGCGTACATCGCAAATTATCAAAAGCAGAAGAGGTGTCTCTGAGTCTTATTTATGATTTAGGAGTTAATAGTAAGATTGTATCCCGTAATTTGGAATATAAAACAGCCGAATCGCTATATCCGCTTGACCCTATTTCAGCCATTTGCCTGACATTAGCAATTCAAAAATACGGTCAGAATGAGCGTTCTTTGTTTTCATTTCTTTCTGCTAAAGGGGTTAGGTCAATCAATGATTTCAAAGCGACACCATCAATGACCTACAATGTCGCAATGGTATACGATTATCTGACCTATCATTTCTATTCAGCAATCACGGAAACTAATACGGACTCTATGGGTTGGCGTTCTCTTTCAGTGGCTATTGAAAGAATTGAAGGGTCAAATCTCGATGGTCATGTAATAAAGGACTGCCTAAAGTTGATTAAGACTATTGGGCTTATCAACATGTTCTTCAATGGCATCGTTCTTGATGATGACTTTCTTATAACGTATGGAAATAAGGCATTAGGATTGACTAATACCCAAGGTTTAATAAAGACGCTTATCTCTCATAAAATTGTAAGATTTGCAAAATATAAATCTCAATATATTCTTTTCGAAGGTACTAATATAGATCTAGAGGATGAGTTATATAAGGCTGCTTCAATTGTCCCAACTCCGAGTTTATCAGTTGAAGAGATTGCTCCACACATTAGCCAAAAAGCCGCATTTGCATCGGCGTCCTACTATAAGACCGGCACACCTCGATATTTTGAATATCGTATCGCCAACGAGCCGATTATTATTGAACCGACAGGCGATATTGATGGCTATATCCACTTGATATTTCCGCTATCTGATATTGAGTCTGAAGTAATTGAAATGTCTGCATCGTCAAGTGCGGGGGCATCTATATATGGATATTTCAAGAATACCACCAATATAGTCAAACATCTATACGAGATAAAGAAACTTCAATACATTATTGATAATGTTGCGTTCGATGATAGAATTGCCAGCTCTGAGCTTGAACATCAAAAGAGTTTTGAGAAGCAAAAACTTAATGAGGTATTAAATGCTTCATTGACGGCTATGTCTAATGATGTTATTTGGTATTTCAATGGTAACGTTCAGAATATTGAGTCTGTGCGCGATTTCAATAAATTACTTTCTCTTGTATGTGATGAAGTCTACTATAAGACTCCCATTATCCGAAATGAATTGTTTAATCGTCAAAAATTAAGCTCTGCCATTTCACTTGCTCGCGTTAATCTACTTGATGCAATGCTTCGTCACAGTAGTGATGTAAACTTTGGGATTGAATCATTTCCACCTGAGAAAACCATATATTTCACATTATTTCGCGATTCTGGTATTCACCGTAAAGACGAAAACGGTAATTGGATTTTAGGTGCCCCATCATCTGATGAGTTAAAGACTCTTTGGGATGCATCAATCAAATTTTTGAATAGCACAACCGACAAACCGCGTAAACTCTCTGAGTTGGTTAAGATATTGCGCTCTGTGCCATATAAACTAAAACAGGGTGTCATAGACTTTTGGATTCCAATCTTCTTGTTTATCAACCAACAAGATTTTGCTCTTTACAATGGCAACTCTTTTGTGCTAACCATCAATAAAGAAGTATTCGAACTTATCCAGAAGCGTATCAACGATTTCTCAATAAAAGCATTTAATGTTTCTGGGGTAAAATTGGAATTCTTCAAACGCTATCGACAATTCCTTCGTAAAGATGACAGCATAGGCGTTTCTGCTGATTCACTTTTGGAGACAGTAAAACCATTTTTCCATTTTTACCGTAGTCTGAACAACTACGCTAAGATTACACGTAAGTTTGATAGTGCATATACTGCGAAATTCCGTGATGTGCTATCAAATGCTAAGGATCCAGCCAAAACATTCTTTGAGGATCTACCAACAGCATTCGGTTATAAGGATTTGGAGAGCGAAGAGTTCGTTCAGCAGTACCTTGACCTAATTCGTAGGGCTGTTAGAGAATTGAATACTTGTTACGATAATTTCATTGACAGGATTGAAGAAAAAATCATAGAACATCTTGGACTGCCACAAGATTTTGAGGATTATAAAGAGTTGCTTTCATCTCGATATCAAAGTATAGATAAACGTATTCTCTCACCTAAAACTCGTTCGTTCCTTGACCGAATAATAGCACCGTCTGAAACAAAACGTGAATTCATAGAGAAACTTGCTATAGTAGTGAATGACAAGCGTCTTGATGAGACAAAAGACTCTGACGAACCGCTGTTGATACAACAGATGCTTCACTTATTGAGTGAACTAGAAAGATACTCTGCAATAGGCGAAACCTACTCGGAAGATGATTCGGAAGCATTCAACTTTGAATTGGCGTCCAATCACGGTTCCTTCTCAAAGTCTCAGACTTATCGTTTGCCACAAAGCAAGTCGAAGGCTGCTGAAGACATCGCATCAAAGATTGAGTCTCTAATGTCCGATGATGAGGAGTTGAATATTTGTGTATTGCTTAAACTTCTAAACAACAAGGTGAAATGACCAAGGTAAGACATGTATTAGGCATATCCGGAGGTAAAGATAGCGCAGCACTGGCAATCTACATGAAGGGGAAGTATCCTAATCTTCATGTTGAATACTATAATACCGATACAGGTTGCGAACTTGCCGAAACCGATCTTTTGATAAATCGGTTAGAATCTTATCTCGGTGGCATAAAACGACTCAGAGCAGCAAAAGATAGTCCGGAGCCAACACCCTTCGAGCATTTTCTGAAAGCGAGTGGTAATTTCTTACCTTCGCCTCAGCAACGTTGGTGTACCCAAAAGATGAAGCTCGCTGAAATGGAAAGATTCGTCGGAGATACGCCTACTATATCATACGTTGGAATACGTGGTGATGAAGACCGCGAAGGCTATATTTCGACAAAACCGAATATTCAAGCTATCTTCCCTTTCAGAAAGAATATATGGAGTATAGATGTAATCCACTCAATAGTTCACAAGAACAATATTGAAAGATTTACAGAAATA
>CAYSMP010000192.1:0-558 GCA_964432215.1 uncultured Sangeribacter sp. | reverse complement strand
CTATGGCAAGAAAGCTAACGCTCTTATGGATATAGATGTCAAGCTATTCAATAAAGCCGTCTTTGAATATCTTAAAGGCACTGACTATCCTGTCGGCAAACTTGACGAGTTCCCGCTAATTGACAACGATGAGGTATTAGTAAGAGATGATATATTCCGTATTCTTGAAGATAGTGGTGTCGGTGTCCCAGCTTATTACAAACCAATCGAATTTGAAGTTGACGGCAAGAAAGGGACATATAATCGAAGTCGTTCCGGATGCTATTTCTGTTTCTTCCAGCAGAAAATAGAATGGATATGGCTTTACGAACAGCACCCTGACCACTTTGCAAAAGCAATGGAGTTCGAGAAGGATGGCTATACTTGGAATCAAAATGAGAGTCTTGCCGACCTTATAAAGCCAGAAAGAGTTCGTCAAATAAAACTTGATGCAATCAAAAAGCAGGAAGCTAAGAAGAAAGCTGGCAGTTCAAAGTTAGTTGACCTATTTGGAGACCCCGATAAAGATAACGATGCATTCTGTGCTAACTGTTTTATATAATTATTATGGCCGGTTAT
>CAYSMP010000191.1:0-7140 GCA_964432215.1 uncultured Sangeribacter sp. | reverse complement strand
CGCGATAAATGTTAAAGTAGTATAGAAACCCTAAAAATACTAAAAGACATGAAAAATTTAGATGATCCCCAGACCGGCCAACCGAAGGGATTTCGCATTGGCTTCAATATCTTCATGATGTTAGTCTACATCGCAGTTGGAGTACTTTTCTTCACTGGCTTCTTTAACATCGATAACAAAGTCATCAGTTACTGCGTAGGTGGCCTCTTGATTGCCTATGGCATATGGAGAGGAGTAAGAATGTATATCGTCAACAAAGATGAGTAGCGAGTAAAACCAACAACCAACTGCACCCACTTGTCAAATAAAAAGCAGCCACCATGAAGAATAACTTTTATTCCAAAATGTCATTGAAAGCATTGTCGCTCGGAGTCATCCTGGCGGCATTTGCTATTGCCTGCTCCCCAATAAAAAGAGGAGAATACACCGAAGGAAGCGCTACCATGTATTGCGATGATGGATTCCGCCATATTCTTCAAGAAGAAATAGAAGTCTTTGAATATCAATATCCTAACAGCGCTATTATACCATTCTATGTAGATGAGCAGACAGCCATGGACTCCCTGCTCGAGAATAAGACCCAACTCGTAGTGACCACCCATGAGCTTACTCAAGATCAGATAAAATATATCAAAGATAAGTATCGTCGTGTGGTTCGCCAAAGCTGCATAGCGGTAGACGCAGTCGCTTTGATAGTCAATAAGGATAATCCTGTCAACACACTGACACTTTCAGACATCAAAGAAATCATCAGCGGCAAGATTTCAAAATGGAATCAGCTCGCCGTGCCCGACGATGCCAGCATCCGTCTTGTCTTTGACAACCAAGGAAGTTCTACCGTCAGCTACATGCGTGAGAAGTTTCTCGGTGAAAATGGAAAAGTGTCCGACAATCCAAATGCCTTCGCTCAAAAAGACAATGCAGAGGTGTTTGATATAGTCAAGAAAGACAAAAATGCAATAGGCATCATCAGCGTAAGCTGGCTTGGTTCGGACCTTAGTGAGGCAAAAAACGTACCCGTTGAAAAGAGAATGGCTGATTACGCTGTAGAAAACGATACTGTAGCTACCAACCTCACAACAGAAGTTAAGATTCTTAAAGTGGCAAATCCTGTAGAGGAAAATGACTATTCCACTGTAGCATACATGCCCTATCAGGCCTATATTAACAGCGGTGAATATCCTCTCTATCGCAAAGTGTATATGATCAGCACTGCTACCGGAAGCAGCGTTCTCAACAGTTTCTATCAGTTCACAAAAGGCTTCATAGGCCAGAAGATAATATCCAAGACTGGTATTCTCCCCTATCATATGAGCACAAGAATGGTTAATCTTCAATAAGCCTATCAAAATATCCGAACATCGCTTTCATGATACACCAACGTCAACGACTCCTTAGCCTCGACGTAATGCGAGGCCTCACTATAGCCCTGATGATCGTGGTCAACAACCAGGTCGGCAGCGGAAGAATGTTTCCATTCCTCAACCATGTGTTGTGGGATGGACTTTCTTTTGCAGACCTCGTATTCCCTTCATTCATGTTCATCATGGGTGTTTCTGCTTCATTCTCTCTCAACAAAGCTAAACTCTCCAGATCAAAGGCTGCTTGGAAATCCATCTACAGAGGAGTGAAAATAATAATAGTCGGCATACTGCTGACTTGGATTGCCCGAGGGATCCACGGAGTTGAGAATCTTCTTGATTTCGAAACTTTGAGGTTGACAGGGGTCCTTGTCAGGCTCGGTATCTGCTATGCATTTGCAGCCGTTATTTATATCTACATGGGGCCATCAAAAAAGCTAATAGCCACAATAGTCGCTATTCTAGTTGGCTATGCACTGATACTGATCTTCTTCAATGGTTTCAGTCTATCAGAAGACAACATCATAGCGCGAATCGACCGTGCCTTGATCGGATGCGAACATATGTATCACAAACGCATCGGAGGAGACATACGTATCTGTTTCGATCCCGAAGGACTTCTGTCTAATTTGCCGGGTATTGCACATGTCTTGATCGGTATGCTTTGTGGTAACCTAATCATGAAAGGGAAAGACGACCTTTGGAAGACAGTGGCAAAGCTATCTTTAGTTGGAGGCACACTGGTGATTCTTGGCTTTTTCCTCAACCCTATCATACCAATCAATAAGAATCTCTGGACACCAAGCTTCGTCTTCGCAACTTGTGGCGGAGCGGCATTGACACTCGCCATCTTATTTTGGATGCTCGACATCCGTAAGATGAACGTCCCATGGCTCGTAAAGCCGACTTGCGTTTTTGGCCTAAACCCTCTTGTGCTATACTGTTTCAGTTACCTACTTGAAGAATTCGTATGGATGGTAAATATAGATGGTATGGATTTCCCGTCATGGTTCTCCTTGCTTTTCGGTGGAAATGAATTCGGCTCCCTGGCTTATTCACTCTTCTTAGTGGCAGTATGCTGGATTGTTGGACTCCCACTCTATTTGAAAAAAATTGTCATAAAACTATAAAAAAATTCAAGAATAATCCGATATTCAAATTTTTCGCCATTTTTTTAGGAAAGATAACTAAACTTGCTCTAAAAATATTTGTCAACCTCATAGAAATTCGTTAAATTTGCAGTTCAAATAGTAGCTAATCCGCAAAATCTTAACGACTGCGGATACCTAAAACTGACGAAATAACAATCTATAAAACATATAATGATGAAATTCAGGACTTTTTTCGCTGCTTCACTTGCCGCATTTGCAGTGAGCGCATCGGCGCAGACCCACATGGAAGGCGCTGAATACTACAAGGCAGACCAGCTTGACAATGCTAAAGAGTTGCTTCTTCGCAACCTTAACAATGCAGGCACAGACAAGGCCATCGCCAATTATTACCTCGGACTCATCGCAATCGACGAGAACAAACTTGACGAAGCACAGAAATATTTCGAAGCTGGCGTTCAAGCTAACCCCGATTACGGTTACAACTACATCGGTCTCGGAGGTATGGCTCTCAAAAAAGGAGACAAGAAAGCCGCTGAAGAGCAGTTCAAGAAGGGGGAAAGCCTCATTAAGAAAGATGCCGCAGCCGAGATTGCAATCGCACGTGCATACTACGATGCTGATCCCGTGCTCTACGCTAAGGAAATAGAAAAGAGAGTTGCAAAAGCTCGTAAGATCAATCTGCAAGCTCCAGCCATCTACATTTTTGAAGGCGACCAGGAAAAAGACAAGAAGAACTGGGGTGGTGCTGCAGGCAAGTATGAAATGGCCAAGAGCTATGATGCCAACGCTACTGAAGCATACGTAAAATACGCCAACCTTTACACTCAGGTTAATCCTCAGTATGCTGTCACCATGCTTAAGGAACTTCTCTCAGTCAATCCTACCTCTGCGCTTGGACAGCGAGAGCTTGCGAATGCCTACTACAACAAAAAGGATTTTGCTGACGCTGCACGTGAATATGGTGTATATGTTCAAAATCCTAACCACTTCAAGCAGGATGAAGACCGCTATGCTCTGCTTCTCTTCTCCAGCAGCGAATTCCAGAAAGGTTATGATTTCGCAACCAAGCTCCTTGCTGAAAATCCCGGAAACTTTACAGCTCGTCGTTTCCAGTTTATGAATGCCGCCAACATTCCTTCCATGAAGGAACAGCTCGTACCTATGGCTGAGGAACTTCTTGCGGCCCACAACGCCAATCCTTCTGCCAATAAGTTTGCAGCTATCGACTATATTCTGATTGCAGAGGAATTCACCAATGCTAAGCGTACCGATGAAGCCATCGCAGTGCTAAACGAAGCCATCAAGGAAATGCCTGACAACGCCAACTTCAACAAACAATTGGCTATGACATATCTTGAAGCCAACAACTTCGCAGGAGCATCAGACGCTTTTGAGGAATATATCGCTAAACTGGAGAATCCGGACTTCAATGACTTCAGCCAGCAGGCTACCTTCAGCTTCTACGCAGGAGTCGAGAACAAACAAGACAATGCAGCAAAGGCCGATGTCTACTTCAAGAAGGCCTATGACTATGCCACTAAAATGGAGGCAGCCCTCCCCGGCAACTACAAACCCTACAAGATATATGGCGACATCGCAATGCAACGTGCAGCTTCTGACGCTGAAGTAAAGACTGCGGCTTTCCCGATGTATAGCGAGGCAGCTACACTCCTTGAGAAAAGTCAGGATCCCAGTCGCTACGCGCGTGACGCAAAGACCATCTACAACTATCTCGGCAACTATTATCTTGACCAGAAAGACGTAGCTAAGGCTAAGGAGAACTTCAACAAGTATCTCCAGTATGACCCTGACAACGAAAGCTACCGTAAGTTTGTAGAGGGACTCAAAGACTAATCCCATATACCGGATGAAGTAAAAACCCTTTCATCAAATAGCTCACAAAAAGATTCGTTCCGCTGAAGCAGAACGAATCTTTTTTTGTTTATTTTAACGTAAAATTTTGTTTGGTTAGCAAATTTTAATTAATTTTGTATTTTTCATAGGGGGAGTTTGGAAAATTTGAATAGTATTTTAAATTCATTTATATATACCAATCAGGTATGGCAAGAGAAATCAACATCAAAAAGGGACTCGACATTCCTCTCGAAGGGAAGGCAGAAGGAAAGCCGGAGCCCATCAAGTCAGAACTTGTCGGCATTTGTCCGGACGACTTCCCAGGCTACACGTGGAAATGTGACGTGAAGCCTGGCGACTCCGTAGCCAAAGGTTCTCCCCTCTTCCATGCAAAGGAAGCGGAAGGCATCAAACTCGTTTCGCCAGTAGCCGGCACTGTCGAGGAAATACGAAGAGGCGAAAGACGCCGCATCCTCGCAGTCACCGTCCGACCTGGCGAAGATGCAAACTGTCAGTTAAACGCGGCCACAATCACCGAAAAGCTTAAGCTTAGCGGACTATGGGCCATGATGCGCCAGCGTCCGTTTGACGTTGTGCCCGACGACAAGGCCGAACCTCGCGACATATTCGTCACAGCCTTCGACTCTTCTCCCCTCGCTGGAAATGTGATCCCCACTCACATCGCTGAGTATCTTGAACCCGGACTTGAAGCCTTGAAAAAGCTTACCAAGGGGACTGTCTATCTTGCAGTGCGCCCCGGTCAAGGACTTCGCACCAAGGCAGCTACAGTGCTCGACATGATAGGTCCGCATCCAGCCGGCAATGCCAGTGTGCAGATAGCAGCAGTGGCCCCCATCAATAAGGGAGACACTGTCTGGACTGTAGATGCAGGGACAGTGGCCAGACTCGGTATGCTCCTTAAGAAAGGCTATTGCGACTACCGGGCAGAAGTAGCAATTACCGGACCGGCTGCCGTAAAGCCAAAAAAGGTGCTTACTGAGATTGGAGCATCTCTTAAAGACATCCTCAAAGGAGAGCTCAAGGAGGGAGCTTCTCTGCGCGTGATTTCCGGAAATGTGCTGACAGGAGTCAAAGTAGATCCTGCTTCTGATTTCCTACGTTTCCCTTATCGTCAAGTGACCATAATTGAAGAAGGCGACCAAGCAGATGAATTCATGGGATGGGCCTCGATGAACCCGAAAAAATTCAGCATCAAGCGCACGTTCCCGGCATTCCTCAGAGGGCTTGAAAAACCATTCAATTTCGACGCACGCATCAAAGGAGGACACCGCGCAATGATACTTAGCGGAGAGCTTGATAAGGTCTTCCCATTCGACATATATCCTGAATATCTCATCAAGGCCATGATAGCCGGTGACTTCGACCGAATGGAGAAACTTGGCATATATGAAGTGGCACCCGAAGACTTTGCCCTTCCGGAATTTGTCGACACCTCAAAGCAGGAGCTGCAAAAGCTCACGAGAGAGAGTCTCGAACGCCTTAGAAAAGACAGTTGATGGAGACACCTGTATGAAATCAATTCTTTCAGAACCATATCTATGAGCAAACTTAAGCAAAAAATCGATAGCATGAAGCCGATGTTTGAGAAAGGGGGCAAATACCATGCCCTGCACTCAGTCTTCGATGGCTTCTACACTTTCCTTTATACGCCCAATGAAACTTCATCTTCGGGTGTACATATTCACGATTCAAACGACTCCAAGCGCACGATGATCACAGTCGTGCTTGCCTTGCTTCCCTGCTGTATTTTTGGTATGTGGAATGTTGGGTATCAGCATTTTCTGGCTACCGGGGAATGTGACGGATTATTCACCCAATTCTTCTACGGTCTATGGGCAGTCATCCCGCAGATACTGACCGCTTATATTGTAGGTCTGGGTATAGAATTCATAATTGCCCAGCTTCGCGGGCATGAGATCCAGGAGGGTTTCCTTGTATCGGGTATACTTATCCCGATGATATGTCCGGTCAGCACTCCATGCTGGATGCTCGCGATAGCAGTTGCTTTTGCTGTCATCTTTGCCAAGGAAGTATTCGGAGGCACCGGCTATAATTTCCTTAACGTAGCACTCGTCACTCGTGCGTTTCTCTTCTTTGCCTATCCTTCCAAGATGAGTGGCGACAGTGTCTTCGTCAGCCTTGGCGACTCAATCCCGGTCGACGGATATTCAGGTGCTACCCCTCTCGGACAAATCGCAACATCAACGGGCGAGAACATCACCATTTCAGGAGTCAATGGCCAGCTTCTCGATCTTTCTGATCTATTCTGGGGTTTTGTTCCGGGGAGCTGGGGTGAGACCTCAACATTCTGCATCCTCATAGGTGCCGTCATCCTTCTTGCTACTGGAATGGCGAGCTGGAAAATAATGCTCTCAGCATTGGTTGGTGGCCTCGGGATGGCATGTCTCGGATATGCTGTCGGCAATCCTACTTATCCTGTCAGCATGGTCTATCCCATCGATCAGCTTTGCCTTGGCGGATTCATGTTTGCCATAGTCTTCATGGCCACTGATCCCGTGACGAGTTGTCGCACTGAAACAGGCAAATGGATTTATGGCTTCTTGATCGGAGTGCTGGCTATGACTATCAGATTCTACAACACAGGCTATCCCGAAGGCGCAATGCTCGCAGTGCTTTTAATGAACTGCTTTGCTCCCCTTATCGACTGGTGTGTGGTCAATAGCAATATACGTCGCCGTATGAAGAGACTGGCAGTGTGAAGGAATTATTAACGCTTAATTCAATCAGACCAAGATGAAAATCAATAAAGAAAACAACGTCTATACGGTGGT
>CAYSMP010000190.1:0-7191 GCA_964432215.1 uncultured Sangeribacter sp. | reverse complement strand
CGCTCATTAAAAAAGTTAGTTAATTGGGTTAATAAATCTCTGTCTGAGGGCGGATATCCGGGAGAGTTCCTGTAGTTTCCTTGCAGACCTGCAGGACCGGTCGGGACATACCTTTCCCAAAGATGCCGCAAAATTAATACAAAAATTCCAAACTGCCAAATATTTAGAGCGCATTTCATAAGAAAAGGACTACTTATTATTATTTTTATATGTGTATTGTCAATTTACAAATAATTGCTCATTATGGCAAATATCGGTAATTTATTTGCAAAAATAGATGTTTTTAATTAAATTTGCATTTCTAAACGCAAAAAGATTATGAAAGTACTGAAATTCGGAGGTTCTTCCGTGGGTTCTCATGAGGGCCTCACGAATCTCAAAAATATAGTTGAAGGGCAGGATGCCCCATGTATTGTGGTTGTCAGTGCACTTGGAGGTGTCACTGACCTGCTTCTTAACACTGCCTTAAAAGCCGCTACCGGCGATTCCTCCTATCTTGAAGGAGTGGCAAGGCTTTATAGCCGCCATCATGAGCTTATTAGAAGTACCATTACCGACCGACCGGAGGAACTTATTGAAGAAGTCGACACTCTTCTTGCAGAGATCGCTTCAATCTATCATGGTCTTTCTTTGATAAAGGACCTTAGTGAGAAGACCCGGGCGCTGATAGTAAGCTATGGTGAGCGTCTTAGCTCAAGGATAGTCACAAGACTAATCCCCGGCTCGAAGCTTCACGATTCTCGTACTTTTATCAAGACGGAAAGCAAGCATAACCGACAGCTTCTTGCTTCCGATTTGACAAATGAACTTGTAGTCGAAGAATTTGGCTTGGATATAGAGGGTGTTCATATTGTGCCCGGTTTTATCTCGACTGATGCCGCCACAGGCGAAGTGACTAATCTGGGACGTGGAGGTAGCGACTATACCGCCTCTATAATTGCAGCTGCTCTTGATGCTGATGTGCTTGAGATCTGGACTGATGTCGACGGATTTATGACTGCCGACCCGCGAGTGATTCCTACGGCTTATACTATCAATTCGCTCACTTATTTGGAGGCTATGGAGCTTTCCAACTTTGGCGCAAAGGTAATATATCCCCCTACTATATATCCTGTCTGTGTAAAAAATATTCCTATTCTTGTCAAGAATACATTCCATCCTGATGCTGCCGGATCGATAATCCGTGAGCACATCGATGATGATAGCAAGCCGATCAAGGGTATATCAAGCATCAGTGGAACGTCGCTTATCACTGTGACCGGTCTGTCGATGGTAGGAGTAATCGGTGTCAACCGGCGCATTTTCTCTGCTTTGGCCGACAATGGTATCTCCGTCTTCCTCGTTTCGCAGGCTTCTTCGGAAAACTCTACTTCTGTCGGTGTGCGTGATGCAGATGCGGCTGAAGCTGTGCGTGTACTCGACAAGGAGTTTGAGAAAGAAATCGCTACCGGTGCAATGAATCCTATGTATGTCGAGAAAGGTCTGGCTACGGTCGCTATAGTGGGTGAGAACATGAAGCATACGCCTGGTATTGCCGGCAAACTGTTCGGAACACTTGGTCGAAGTGGTATAAGCGTTATAGCTTGTGCTCAGGGTGCAAGCGAGACCAATATTTCGTTTGTGGTAGACGGTCGCTTCCTTCGCAAGTCGCTCAATGTCATTCACGACTCATTCTTCCTTAGTGAATACAAGGAACTCAACCTGTTTATATGTGGCATCGGTACGGTTGGAGGAATGCTTATAGAGCAGATAGCTTCTCAGAAGGAGGAATTGATGAAGACTCATCGTCTGAAACTGAATGTAGTCGGAATAGCCTCAAGCCGCAAGGCTATCTTCTCGCGCGAAGGCATCGACCTTAAAAACTATCGTGAGATTTTGGAGAAGGATGGCATGACAAGCAATCCTGATATTTTGCGCGATGAGGTGATTGGGATGAATATCTTCAACAGTGTCTTTGTAGACTGTACTGCTTCGAAAGAGGTAGCTGATCTGTATCAATCATTGCTTGAGCATAATATAAGTGTAGTTGCAGCCAACAAAGTTGCAGCTTCAAGCTCTTTTGATCGTTATCGTCGTCTTAAGGATACTGCACTCAGTAGGGGTGTGAAGTTCCTATATGAGACCAACGTTGGTGCCGGTCTTCCTATTATCGGTACGATCAACGACCTTCGCTCATCAGGCGACCGGATACTGAAAATAGAGGCAGTTCTGAGTGGCACACTCAATTATATTTTCAATGCAATTTCAGCGGACGTGCCTTTCTCAGAGACTGTACGTCTTGCAAAGGAGTTGGGCTACAGTGAGCCTGATCCTCGTATCGACCTTAGCGGTATCGACGTGATGCGAAAGCTTGTGATCCTTACCCGTGAGGGAGGATATAAAGTAGAACAGGATGAAGTGGTGAGGAATCTCTTTATTCCCGAGGAACTTCTTGAAGGTCCGATCGAGGATTTCTGGGCTCGACTGTCAGATCTTGATGCAGATTTCGAAGAGAAGCGAAAGCTCCTTGATTCGGAAGGAAAACGCTGGCGTTTCGTGGCAAAGATGGAGATGGGAAAAATGAGTGTTGGTCTGAAAGCTGTGGATTCCAGTCATCCTTTTTATGATCTTGAAGGATCGAATAATATAGTCATGCTTACTACCGAACGCTATAAGAAATATCCTATGCTTATACAAGGCTATGGAGCCGGAGCAGGCGTGACAGCCGCCGGAGTATTTGCTAATATCATATCAACAGCCAACAACTGATGAAGCATCTCATAATATTGGGCGATGGAATGAGCGACTATCCGGTCGAGAGCCTCGGGGGAAAGACTCCTCTCGAATATGCCTCTACGTCTGCGTTCGACCGTCTTGCAGCGATGGGTCGGTCAGGACTGCTTGTCACTATTCCTGCTGGACTCCAGCCTGGTAGCGAAGTTGCAAATGCTACTATATTAGGCTACGACATGACGAAAGTATATGAGGGTCGGGGACCGCTTGAAGCCGCCAGTATTGGGTATGACCTTGCGTCGGATGAAATGGCCATGAGATGCAATATCATAACTCTTGCCGATGGCAGTATTGGGAATCATCATGGCGGTCATCTTACTACTCCGGAAGGTAAGTCTTTGATAGAATTTCTCGATAGGGAATTAGGATCTGATAAGGTGAGGTTTATCCCGGGGATACAATATCGGCATCTGCTGGTGATCAAAGGGGGAAGCAAGTATATCGAATGTGCCCCTCCCCATGATCATCCGGGAGAGGAATGGAAGGATCTCCTTGTGCGTCCGATGACGGATGCTCCTATAGAAGAAGGACGCTTGACTCCACAGGAAACAGCCGATCTTATCAACGACCTCATATTGAAGTCACAGAAGCTTTTGGCTGATCATCCTTTTAATAATGGCAGAAGGATTCCTGCAAATTCCATATGGCCATGGAGCGGGGGATATCGCCCGGCGATGTTGACACTTCAGGAAATATTTCCGGCAATAAAAACAGGTGCCGTAATCACAGCTGTCGATCTTATCCGTGGTATAGGCAGATATGCCGGACTGACTCCAATTGATGTGGAGGGGGCTACAGGACTCGCCGATACTAATTATGAGGGAAAGGCTGCTGCCGCTATTTCGGCATTAAAAGATTCAGATCTTGTATTTCTTCATGTCGAGGCCTCCGATGAAGCCGGACATGACGGCGATGTTGAGCTTAAGGTAAAGACTATAGAGAATCTTGACCAAAGGATCGTTGCCCCTATACTCGACGAAGTAGAAAAGTGGGAAGAACCTGTGGCAGTGGCTCTTCTTCCGGATCATGCTACCCCTGTAGAGCTCCGGGTGCATAAGGGTGTGCCTGTGCCTTTTACAATATGGTATAAAGGAATTGCACCTGACGAAGTCAAATCTTTCACGGAGACATCTTGCGCTGAAGGCAGCTATGGACTTCTGCGACTCGGAGAGTTTATGCAAGAGTTTATGAAATTATAATTATTTAAATTAAGTGTATAATATAATAAATGCTTGGATGCTAAAGTTCTGACGGCAAATAATCATGCATTATGAATTATACCTTACTACTTAATAAATTATGAAATATTACAGCACGAATCATTCTGTTCCGGAAGTAAGTCTCAGTGAGGCTGTTGTCAAGGGTCTCGCCGCTGATCGCGGCCTCTTTATGCCTGAAAGGATTGAAAGGCTTCCGAAGGAATTTTTTGACAATATAGATAAACTCTCTCTGCAAGATATAGCAGTGCGGGTAGCCGAGGCATTTTTCGGGGAGGATGTCGAGTCAAAGGCTTTGGAGTCTATAGTCAGAGATACCCTTTCTTTCGATACTCCTGTAGTGGAGGTAGAGAAGGATATATATAGTCTTGAACTGTTTCATGGTCCAACTCTTGCTTTCAAGGATGTTGGCGCTCGTTTCATGGCTCGGTTGCTGCAATATTTCATTGGTAAAAATGCCGATGGAAAGACAGTCAATGTACTTGTTGCCACAAGTGGCGATACCGGTTCGGCAGTGGCAAACGGTTTTCTTGGTGTTGATGGGATTCACGTCTATGTTCTTTATCCCAAAGGAAAAGTCAGTCCTATTCAGGAATGTCAGTTCACTACGCTTGGGAGAAATATAACTGCTATTGAGGTAGATGGGAATTTCGACGATTGCCAGCGGCTGGTGAAGAGTGCGTTTCTTGACGAGGAGTTGAATGCAAAAATGCTTTTGACCTCTGCAAATTCAATAAATGTAGCTCGTTTTCTTCCGCAGGCTTTCTATTATTTTAGTGCTTATGCGCAGTTGAAGGCCAAAGGTAGGGGAGAGGGTATTGTGGTATGCGTGCCGAGTGGAAACTTTGGCAATATTACAGCCGGATTGATTGCACACCGGATGGGACTTCCTATCAAGCGGTTTATTGCCGCCAACAATGCCAACGATATTTTCTATAATTATCTTCTGACAGGGGAATACAATCCGAAGGCAAGTGTTCAGACGCTCGCGAATGCAATGGATGTAGGGGATCCTAGCAATTTTGCACGAGTTCTTGACCTTTATGAAGGGAAACATAAGGTGATTGCTTCATTGATCAGCGGCACTACATTCAGCGACGCAGAGATAGCTGAGGCTATGAAGAAATGTTATGAGAAGACGGGCTATGTTCTCGACCCGCATGGAGCATGCGGATATTTGGCATTGAAGCAGCTGTTGCAACCGGGAGAGACGGGGCTTTTCCTTGAGACTGCCCATCCGGCAAAATTCCGCGACGTTGTCGTTGGAATAATCGGAAAAGACATTGTCATTCCTCAGCGCCTGCAGGAATTTATGAAAGGGGAGAAGCAATCCGTAGCAATGACTTCCAATTTCCCGGATTTCAAATCCTATCTGCTTTCCGTACAGAATTGAAACCGCGCCAAGTGCGGAAGTGAAATCGCGCCAAGTACGGAAGCGAAATCGCGCCAAGTACGGAAGTGAAACAGCGCCAAGTACGGAAGCGAAACTGCGCCAAGTACGGAAGTGAAACCGCGCCAAGTACGGAAGTAAAACTGCGCCAAGTACGGAAGCGAAAACGCGCCAAGTACGGAAACAATTATGCTTTTATTCTTGTTATAAAGAAAAATAAGTTATTAATGGAAGTATATCGTCCCCGAATTATAGATGGAATCTTAAAAGATGAATTAGATGCGATGGGAGCAGTTTTGATTGAAGGTGCAAAAGCATGTGGTAAAACCTCTTCAGCAGAACAAGCTGCCAATAGTGTCATTTATATGGATGATCCGGTAAAACGAAATCAGTATCTGCAGATGGTGGATACTGATATAAGTTTTATACTAAATGGTCCTACTCCAAGATTAATTGATGAGTGGCAAATAGCCACAAAAATTTGGGATGCTGTAAGATTTGAAGTAGATCATCGAAGAAATGACGGTCAATTTATATTGACAGGGTCGGCTGTGCCTCCTCCAAAAGAAAAGATGGAAATGAAGCATAGTGGTGCAGGTAGAATTTCTTGGCTAACTATGCGGCCTATGACGCTTTGGGAATCATCCGATTCAACAGGAGAAGTAAGTCTTGGAAACCTATTTTCCAATTCCTCAGAATCTGTCAGAGGAACCAATAGACATAGCCTTTCAGATATTGCTTTTTTTGCGTGTAGAGGCGGGTGGCCAAAAGCGGTTGACAAAGATAATATCAAATCAGCTTTGCGCCAAGCTATAAACTATTTTGAGGCAATAGTGCGGACTGATATTTCTCGAGTTGATAATGTGGAGCGTGATGAGGAGAGAACCAGGCGAATAATGAGATCTTACGCACGCCATCAAGGAACTCAGGCAAGCGCAACTACGATATTGCAGGACATTAAAGAAAATGACATTGTAGATATCAGTGATAAAACCATTTATTCGTATATAAACGCGCTGAAAAGTATATTTGTGATAGAAGATATGCCGGCATGGAGTCCGAATCTTAGGAGTAAGTCGGCAATACGCACTCTTGACACACGCTATTATGTAGATCCATCCATAGCTTGTGCTGCTTTAGGAATAGGCCCAGAAGGTCTTATAAATGATCTGAATACTTTCGGTTTTATTTTTGAATGTTTGTGTGTTAGAGATCTAAGGGTGTATGCCCAACCTCTTGATGGAAAAGTCTATCATTTTAGAGACAAGACTGGTTTGGAGTGTGATGCTGTGGTACATCTTCGTAATGGGAGATATGGTCTCATAGAAATAAAATTGGGAGGAGATAAACTTATAAATGAAGGAGCCGCCAGCTTAATAGAACTTCGAAATCGCATAGATACTACAAAGATGAAAGCCCCATCTTTTGAAATGGTACTTACTGCCGTAGGAGATTACGCTTATCGACGTACCGATGGTGTCCTCGTTGTACCCATCGGCTGCCTAAAAGATTGAGGGTAGGGATAGCATGTATTTAAGCCAGTGTCTGTATAGAGCAAATGTGTTATTTTTTGTAATTTCTTCCAGGGTGTTTTCTCCTTTAAGGACCTCTATGGTGATGGGGAGTTTCTTTCATTTTGATTGTTCTTATTGCTCTCAAAATTGTCAAATTTTTCAGTTCAAGTCAAATCAGATATTACTGCTGCGGTATCCATTTCAAATTAAGGATTGAGTCTGTTTGAATAGGAGAGATTATGGGGTAAAATCACTTTATGTTGAAAAAATATCGAGATAAAGTGAAGAAACTACCTAA
>CAYSMP010000189.1:0-7197 GCA_964432215.1 uncultured Sangeribacter sp. | reverse complement strand
CTCCTACGTCAGTTTAGCAAACTGGTGGTTTCAGCCACTCACCCACCTCACCTTGAGAGGTCGTTTTCCTCATTTGCGGTGCAAAGTTAATAAGAATTTTTCATTCCACCAAATTTTTTAGGGAATATTTTATTCTTTCGGTCATTTTTTCTAATTTTGCAGAGTGAAAATCCATGTAAATATAAAATAATGCATAATCAGTCATGAAAAAGACATTACTTTCAACTTTCGCCGTTATTGCCGCAGTGTCTGCAACAGCAGAAGCTCCTCTCTGGATCAGAGATGTTGCGATTTCTCCCGACGGCCAAAGTATCGCCTTCACATATAAAGGCGATATCTTCTGTGTGCCTCCGGCCGGAGGTGAGGCCCGCCAACTGACTTCTGACGGAGCCTTCGACTCAAAACCGGTATGGACTCCCGATGGGAAAAGACTCGTATTCAGGTCAGACCGTAATGGCAGCGACGATATATTCATCATGAATGCCAATGGCGGCAAAGTGACCCGACTGACAACATCTAGTATTGCCGAGCAACCACTGGCCTTCTTAAACGACTCCATCCTAATATTCTCAGCCAACGAGATGCCGGCACGGGGCTCAGCCCAAGCACCAATCCTCCCACAGACTTATTCTCTCAACATCAACCAGCCTGGCACCAGGCCATCTATGTTTCTCTCTATGCCCATGCTCTTCTCTTCCAGCGGACGGAACGGTAAGATAATCTTCACCGACAAAAAAGGTTATGAAGACGTTTTCCGCAAACATGAGCGCAGTTCTGGCACCAACGATATATGGCTATACGACAATGGCAACTTCCGCCAGCTTACAAACTTTAACGGTCACGACCGCAATGCAGTATGGGCACCCCAAAACGATTCTTTCTTCTTCCTCTCAGAAGAAGATGGCACGCTCAACATCTATGCCTCTGATCTCAATGGCAATAAGAGGAAACTGACATCTTTTGAGAAACATCCCGTCAGAAATCTCTCTGTATCTAATGAAGGACTGATGGCATTTAGTTGGGACGGTGAGCTCTATACACTGACCGATGGCGGGCTGCCAAAAAAGGTTGATGTGGATATAATCGCCGACGATTATGACGCTGACCTCGTAAAACGCTACGTATCCAGCGGAGCTTCATCCTTTTTCCCGGCTCCTAAGGGTAATGAGCTTGCTATAGTGATCAGAGGGGATGTATATGTGACGGATGCGAAATACAAGACCACCAAGCGCATCACCGACACTCCCGATCAAGAACGCACTGTAAGCATATCGCCTGATGGCAAAACAATGGTCTACGACTCTGACCGCGACGGATACTGGCAACTGTTCACAGCTAAGATCAAGAATCCTAAGGAAGAACAGTTTGCTTATGCTACAGAAATAGTAGAAGAGCCCCTCTATAGCTGCGAGACAAGCGCAATGCAACCAGTGATCAGTCCTGACGGGAAGAAAGTAGCATTTCTCGAAAACCGCTCCACTCTCCGAGTAATTGATCTCGACACGAAGAACGTGACCACCGTGCTCGACGGAAAATACAACTATTCCTATTCCGATGGCGACCAACAGTTTGCATGGAGTCCTGACAGCCAATGGCTACTCATGAACTACATTGGTGTGGGGGGTTGGAACAACACCGACATAGCACTCATCAAAGCCGACGGCAGCAAGGTAATTGACCTTACCGAAAGTGGCTTTAGCGAAGGAAACCCCAAATGGGTACTCGACGGAAAAGGTATCGCATTCGAATCTGCCAAATATGGCATGAAGAACACCGGCAGCTGGGGAAATCAAAGTGATATCATACTGATGGCCCTTGATGGCGATGCATGGGACGACTTCAACATGACCGAAGAAGAAGCAGCCATCAAAGATAAAGATTCAAAGGACGACAACGACTCTGATTCAGACAAGGACGACAAAGATAAGAAAGGAAAGAAGGATAAAAAAGACAAGAAGGGAAAGAAGACCGACAAGAAAGAAGATAAACCCAAATTCACTCCCGATCTTGACAACCGACGTTATCGCACGAAACGTCTGACCGGCAGCTCCGCTTTGATTGGCGACTTCTTCCTCACTCCCAAAGGCGACAAACTATATTACACCGCCTCAAGCACAGAAGGGAAACGCAATCTCTATTGCCGCGATTTAAAGAAAGGGGATGTATCTGTAGTCACTTCCGGTATCTACGGTCTCGAACCAGATGCAAAGGGAGAAAATCTTTTCCTATGGGGCAACACTGGCATCAAGAAGATGAATCTCTCCAACGATAAGATTGACGATGTGGAGTATGAAGCTCTCTATGACCGCAGCCCCTCAAAGGAACGTGAATATATCTACGATCATATGCTCAGGCAAGTCAACGACAAGTTTTATGACGAAAAGCTACACGGAGTAGACTGGGCTTTCTATGGAGATCACTACCGCAAGTTTCTGCCTCACATTTCCAACAACCGCGACTTTGCCGAAATGCTCAGTGAAATATTGGGCGAGCTTAATGCATCACATACCGGCGGACGTGCTTACGGCAACGGTGCACCTCTTTCTACCGCTTCCCTGGGTGCTTACTTCGATGACTCTTATGATGGTGATGGTCTTAAGATTACTGAAATAATAGCACGGGGTCCACTCTCAACGAAGTCAGCAAATATTCAGCCTGGAGAGCTCATCCTCGCTATCGACGGAGAATCTATTGCACCTCGTCAAGATGTCAATTCAATGCTCGACGGCAAGGCTGGAAAGAAGGTCCGCCTCTCGGTGAAAGGGCTTGACGGCAAGACACGCGACGTAAATGTCAGGCCCATATCTATGGGGACCCTCTCCGATCTGAGCTACGACCGCTGGGTGGAACACAATGAGCGCATCGTGGATTCCGTCTCCGGAGGAAAGATCGGCTATATACATGTGAAAGGCATGAACACTGCAAGTTATCAGAACGCGTATGAGCGTCTGCTCGGTAAATACCGCAACTGTGACGCTGTTGTGGTCGACACCAGATATAACGGCGGAGGTTGGCTTCACAACGACCTTGCTATCCTCCTCAATGGCAAGGAATACGCCCAATATTCCCCACGTGGCCAATATATTGGTAGTGAACCATGGGCACAATGGACCAAGCCATCAGCCATGCTTGTCAACGAATGTAACTACAGCGACGCTTCAGGCACACCCTATGTATTCCAGACTTTAGGCATAGGCGATGTAGTGGGGGCTCCGATCCCAGGAACGATGACAGCTGTCTGGTGGGAAACCCAGATAGATCCGGGGCTTGTATTCGGAATACCTCAGGTGACCAACCTATCGGTGGAAGGAAAACCGCTCGAAAACCAGCAGCTTAATCCCGACGTAATCATCTACAATGCCCCCGGCGATGTGGAAGCCGGCCGAGATGCACAGCTCGAAGGTGCAGTAAAGCATCTTATGAAGACCACGAAAAAATAATAACTAATAATAAAAGGCGGCATCCAATCGGATTCCGCCTTTATTTTCATATATCTATCTTCATACCCTCTTTCCCCAATATGACGTCAGGGAAGATTTTCCGCGCTTCTTCAGCAAAAAGAGTGTCGTCTTTATAACGCGATGAGTAGTGACCTGTCAGCAGACGCTTGACGCCGGCATCAAGAGCCACCTGAGCAGCTTGAGCAGCAGTGGAATGGCCCCGTTCACGCGCCTTGTCAGCATCTTGTGATAGATATGTAGTCTCATGAAAAAGCAGGTCTACTCCCTTTATCTTTTCTGCCAGTCCGGGAATATACGCTGTATCACTTATGTGAGCATAGCTGCGAGGCGCCTCCGGATCCTTTGTCAATAGTCGGTTGGAGATCACCGTACCGTCTGGTTTCG
The DNA here is from genome assembly GCA_964432215.1 of uncultured Sangeribacter sp. Taxonomy (GTDB): domain Bacteria; phylum Bacteroidota; class Bacteroidia; order Bacteroidales; family Muribaculaceae; genus Lepagella. The sequence goes on along the minus strand of CAYSMP010000189.1, from coordinate 3,352 downwards.
TGAAGTCCTCCCCTGCCTTAATGGCATTGAATGCCCACAAAGGTACACCATGGAAGTCGCACATCGACCGATCTATGTGGCGTAGGCGTGGCTTTTCCTCAAAAACATATCCTACAGCTGGAATCTTGTGCTTCAGAGGTACGGTACGCACACGTAGAGAAGTGTTTTCAAACACTACAGCCTCTTCTGGGCGAATCACATTAAACTTTACATCGATTGGCAGTCCGCGATTGAAATAGTCAAAGATCGATGTAAGTATCTTTTTACCATCTTCAAATGTATGTATAGTGATGTCTCCCTCGAGACCTGACAATGCCATTGTGCCAATCAGCCCCGGAAGTCCAAATACATGGTCGCCATGAAGATGCGTCAGGAAGATATGGTTAAGACGCGGAAGCTTAATACGCTGGCGTTGGAGTTCCTTCTGCGCTCCTTCTCCGCAATCAACCATAAACAGGTTTTCACGAAAATTGACTACAGTACATGAAGGATTATGCACCGGCGAAGGCTTGGCGCTTCCACATCCTAATATATTAACTTCAAATTTCTCCAATTACCTTTAATATTAAAAGTTTAAAGGTTTAACAAATTTAAATAAGTAGTTCGCAAAAAATTAATGATATGATAACTGCGAGATAATCTTGAGTCTACTTTGCTGCCGAGCGAAGGAGATTAGCAAGCTAAGCGACTGAACGACAATGCCAAAATGGCCGAGATTAGCCGCTGTTATCATATCAAGACCCTTGCTGATGCTTGGTTAATTATGTCGTTTAATTTTTGTGAGCTACTTATATTTCGGAATATAATCTGGAGAGTGTCCGATTAAACCTATAACCTATTACACCAATAAACCATTTATTTTCGATACATCTGTTCATAGTCTTTTGCAAGACCACCTGTGCCGGTTTCTTTATATAGAGAAGGAATATCGTGCCCCGTCTCCTTCATTACAGTGACAAGTTTGTCGAATGACACCCGGTGGCTGCCATCGGTGAAAGAGGAATAAATATTAGCATCGAGTGCGCGGGCGGCAGCGTATGCGTTGCGTTCGATACAAGGTATCTGCACGAGGCCACATACGGGGTCACACGTCATTCCAAGGTGATGCTCGAGCCCCATCTCAGCAGCATACTCAATCTGGGCCGGACTTCCGCCAAAAAGCTGTGTGGCCGCCGCAGCTGCCATGGCACATGCGACCCCGACCTCACCCTGGCAACCGACATCTGCTCCGGAAATTGATGCGTTGTGCTTTACAACATTTCCGAAAAGGCCGGCTGTTGCAAGAGCATGCACCATCTGAGCATCAGCAAAATGGCGACTTTCCCAAAGATGATATAAAACTCCCGGGATAACACCGCTTGATCCGCAGGTAGGAGCCGTCACTATTTCTCCACCTGACGCATTCTCTTCACTGACTGCAAGGGCATATGCAAAGACCCGGCCACGACTTTTTAGATTATCTTTATATCCCCCCGCCTTGACATAGTAAGCACATGCCTTACGTTGAAGATTGAGGGGACCCGGTAGACGTCCCTCCTTATTTAGTCCTCGCTCTACAGCTGACTTCATAACTTTCCACACTTCTAATAGATAATCCCATATCTCAGGACCTTCACACTGCTCTACATATTCCCAATATGTATGGCCAGTGCGTTCACAATATGCCATGATATCGCTGATGGTGTTGAGGGGATAGATCTCACCTGAATCCGTGTGGGGCATTCCAGGCTCCTCGAGTGCGCCACCTCCGACACTGAACACAGTCCACTCACCTGTCTGGTTTCCTGCAGCGTCAAAACAGCGGTACTTCATACCGTTTGGATGGAAATCGAGGAAGACCTCAGGCTCCCAGATTATCTCCGTCTCCTTGCCGGATTTTGATAACTCGTCGAGAATTGCCACGTCAGTCATATGTCCTTTCCCTGTAGCTGCAAGAGAGCCGTAAAGAGTCACTTCAAAGCGGTCGGCTTCAGGATGCTGCTCGCGGAAGGTCTGGGCAGCCTTGCGTGGACCCATGGTATGAGAAGAGGATGGTCCTGTACCAATCCTAAATAATTCTCTTAATGATTTCATATATGTCTATTTTGGCTGTTGAATTGTAATGTAAAATAAGCCGGAGGCTATTCTAAATGCAAATTTAACTCTTTATTTTGATTTTTTATAAATTATTCAGTCGATATTTACACTTTTAATGCATACATAAGACAAATTTTTATTAATTTTGCAGACTCAAATCTAATCAAATACATCAATAACTTAATGAGAATGAAAAAAATCATCTTTTCCATGGCGGCGGCAGCTCTATTACTCAGCTCCTGCGACACTACAACCAAGGATTCCTATTCGACTGTACCATATCAAGTGTGCAACCTTATAGTAGATAATTCAGATTTAGATCAGCCGGCAATAGTCTCCACCAGTACCTACCAAATAAAGACAAATTTGTCTAAAGCGGTAGTTGACATTACTGCCAGTGACATCATCATTAATAATCAAAAGTACTCCTTTGAGACCGACACCATGAGTGTGGGCTATACAAAATTCAAGCCCTTGGACGGACAGGATATTTATACCCAGACCTTCTCAAAACGTGGAGTCGCAGCAGTGGGCTCCGCAGCCTCTGACATAAATGGTTCGTACGCGTATCACTTCTTACGTTCATCAACCGAGCAGGGATACTATCCTGTAGCTTTGAACAATCCTCAATACTCCTTAGTAGTACAAATGGGACTTGACCTGAACTACACACTGGCCGACCGCTATCACGTACAGACATTCTACTCAGAATCTCTATTCCGTGGCAATTCCCTTACCAATGATGGAGAAGGGACTACCTACGGCACCAAAAAGACTGATTATCTTCTGGGAATAGATTTTAAAGACAACGTTGCAGCTCTCTACATCTATAATCCTGAGTATACTGCAAATCAAGCAACAGACTTCCCCAAAATCATACGTCTTGAAAAAATTCCGGTCAAGTTCAACCACGACAGATTCTATCTTGAGGCTTCCTCGCCTGAGACTACTGTACTGTCGCAAAAAGACAACAAATCTGAATTCGTAGCGAATCCCGCCTTCCAAGCCACGGATTTCAGACTGGACATATTGTCAACTGATCTTACCGAAGCCAACATCACTTATAAAATTGATGGTAAGACAGTGTCTTTCAATGGATGTTGCGTTCTCAAAGGGGGTCGCTAAAAAATTCAACTAAAAAAAATCAACATTTTATTTGGCAGGTTGATTTTTTTTTACTAACTTTGCAGTCGCAAACGCAAAGGTTGCGACTGCAACTTATTTGGAGTGATGCTCGAGTGGCTGAAGAGGCACGCCTGGAAAGCGTGTGTACGCC
>CAYSMP010000188.1:0-7212 GCA_964432215.1 uncultured Sangeribacter sp. | reverse complement strand
TTTCGATACGGTCCATCCAGATTTTGTCGTTCTGTATTTCCTGAAATCTTTCGTAACTGAGCTGCTGGAGGAGCATAACAGGGTTTTCTCCAGTGTTACGCCAGAGATCATGGTCAAGGTCGCGGAAGAGATTCTTAGCTTCGCTATTCCATACCCACCAGAGGTTTTTTGAAATTTCCTCAAGCGGACGAAGCTTCTTGGGGAGAGAATTTGATACCACCATATTGTGCCACTGAGGCTGATTGGTGTTGCTTACTTGAAGTTTCATAGATATTCTATTATTAATTTTTCTTATTTATCAGAGTTATTAGAGTGATCAGTGATTTCTCAAAAATCATGAGTGCTTCATTCGGGCATTCCTATTCTCTTCGGCTATATGGAATGCTTCATCATATTTTGCGATGAAGAGTTTCCAGTCAGCCAGCGAGGCTGTAGCAGATGCAGCCTTGGAGCAAGCCTCCACATCTTTTTTATTAGCACCTGAGAATGCCTCAAGGGTATGGGCTATTTTCTTTACAGTATCCCAATAGCTGTTGTCATCTCGCGGAGCCACCACTACCCCGGTCTTTTCCAACGAATGTAGAGGAGATTCAATGCGCTCGCCTGCTACATCAGACTCTACCCATTGCCCAAAACCGGATTTGTCGGTAGTCACTGTCGGGACGCCGAAGGCGATGCTCTCAAGCGGTGTGTAGCCCCATGGCTCATAATAAGACGCAAAGACTGTAATATCAAGCGCCGGGAGTATATCGTAGTAAGAGATATTGACGATTCCGTCTGCACCGTCGAGATAACATGGGATAAATATGGTCTTCACCTGTCCCTGTCCGGCAAGTTGCCCCTCAGCTTCGAGTTGACCGATACGACAACAAGCAGGATCGGAGTCTTCATTGTTAAGACGATGAGTCAGATAGTCAGGAGAAAGAGCCATCTTGCCGTTCTGATTGAGATTTATGAGAAGTTCACCGTTAGGTTCTCTCACCCATGCAGGCACGAGAACCAAAGCAAGTATGTCTCTTCGTGCGGCGGCTCCGGTACGCGTAAGCTCGGCCATGGAGTCGAGGAAGACATCGAGCCCCTTGTTGCGGTATTCATTGCGACCCGACGTCGCCACAATAAGAGTGTCATCGCTCCAAGTGTGCCCTGTCATCTTCTCAGCTATTTCGAGCAGACGCTTGCGGCCTGCATTACGAAGAACGGTATAGGTGCGTTTTGCAGGCACGAAGTCAGGTTCGAAACCGTTTGGCGTGACAACCTCCGGACGTTTATCAAGAAGCTGTGCGCATTCGTCGGCTGTCAGTGAACTAACAGCAGTGAAGCAGTCGGCATTGATTGCAGCTGCTTTCTCCACTGAATGCTTGGCCTCCATGTTAAGTTCGCGAGCCATCTGATCTCCGTTGTAGCCGGTGAAGTATTGGTATAGGTTCTTGCCATTGCCACATATAGAGCGACCGATTGATGTGGCGTGAGTGGTAAAGAGACTTGCAGCCTCGGGCATAGTTTTACGGAGCCACAAGAGACCCATGCCGGTAGTCCACTCATTGAAGTGAGCCAGCACGTCACTGTCGTTCGTTCCGAGGTGTTTGCTAAGTGCCTGCATTGTGGTGGCTGCTGCCACTCCAAAGGCACATCCTTCCGGATAGTCGCCATAGCAGTGGAGAGAGTCTACTCCAAAGAGGCGCCACATCTCACCGTAAATATCATTGAGTTCCGGATAGACACCATCAAATTTTATAAGCACCACTATAGGAGAGCCAGGTATATCCCAGCGTCCGGTGCGAAGAGTAATGCCGAAAGGTAGCTCAAGTTTTGATGCTCCTTTCAGGAGTGATTTGACTTCTTTGAAATAAGGAGAGGGAGTTTCATCTGTCCATACATCAGGACCGATAAATATGAGATTATCGCCAAACTGCTCTTTGAGCACACGTGCTTTTGTGGAAAGGACGGTATAAATCCCGCCAATTTTGTTGCAGACTTCCCAACTTGTCTCGAAAAGCAGTTTTGGAGAATTGCCAACAGGCTCATTCACAATCTTTTTACCATTACCTTTCGGAGACTTGCATGCCTTCTTTGTGGTCTTGCAAGTCGACTTAGAGGAGAGTGACTTTTGTTCTTTTTTCATATCGCGATTATATTCCCGGGAGTAGTAAGTTTGTCCGGGTATTTCTTTCAAGGGTGCAAAATTATAAAAAAAATGCGTAATCTGCAAGTATTTCGAATTTTGATAAAGATTTTTTGTACGTTTTAAGAGAATTTAAAATTCTATTATTAGTTTGAAGTGGCACCTTGACGTTACCGTATAGGCATGCCAATGTACTCAGCGCGTTTCTTCAAAACATAATCATGAAGAATAAAATGGATATACAAGTCGGGGAGACAAGAAGCAAAGTGCATGAGCGGTTTCATCCTACACATATGGGCAGAGAGCAGCGAGGGAATGTTATCAAAATTTAATCCAGCCGAAGGGGGTGGACTCGTATGTGTCAGGGTGGCAGATGGTAAGTCGATGCGGTTGGGAACCATAGCCGAGATAGTTAGTTTTATAATCCTGCAATTCTTCATCGGTCAAAGGCCTGACAAGTCGGGAAAAGCCAATATCATCACTTTTAACATTCCAATCAAAAGGCCTTATTTTTTCTCCATCATAAAAAATAAACATTAAAGATCTTGGTGTAATCTGAGAATATCCTTCCTCTGTAATGAAATATCCCCATCTAAACGAATCATTCTCTTCTGGTGCTTCTCCTGAATATTCATACGGCCAATAGCAACATATTGGAATTTCCTTACCATCTTCTATAGCTGGCAACTCAGATAACAAAAACATTCTCATTTTTGACATTTTCATTTTCCTACTACATACTTCCAGGAGCCCCCTGGTTGGAAAAATCCAAGAGTCATAATTGTATTCATCATAAAATTGAGGAGAGAGTCCGTCAGCCTCAGAGTGTTTATACTTACCAAGCCATTCGGGTCTTTTTACTGGAAAACCTGTCTTCGCATTATTTCTATAATTATAACTAATTTCCAATCCTTTGTACAACTCATGCATAGTTTCGGAAAAAGGCATCCCTTCTGATTTAAACTTAAAAGGGATAGAATATTCATTACTTCCACAATAATTATACGCTTGCCATTTTTTTCCAGAAGCATCTCTGCCTATATAGTTTACTCTTTCAGAACCAGGAGAAATATTCTGAATATTTCTATCCATAATCATCCAATTACTTCCGTAAGAATCGGTCAGTATTACATCGTCAATAATAGCCGATCTGGGAGCAATCATGATTTTATATGAAATAGGACTTTCATTAGGAACTGATAATGTGATATTTCTTTCTATGGCTGGATCATCAGGCCCCATAGCACCTATTGACACATATACTATATCATCATCTTTTTTCGCAGAAATTGAAGATGATTGCAAAACAGTGAAATCAATTTTTTCGCCATTGGCATCTTTTACTTTTCCTGAACCTTGAGGAGCAAAAGATTCATTACAGTAAATATAAGGATGTGATGGATCAAGTGCTACACGCCCCTCTGTAGGCCAGCTAAGAGTAGAAGTTATACTCAGCATTGAATGATTCAATTCTTTATTAATATAGACCTGAAAAGGTATGTCGATAAATGAGTTAAAGCACTCGGGATCAAAGCCGTCGATTTCAATAGTTTTGGCATCATGATCAATTCTTACTCGTTCGCTGCCAAACGGAACTATGGCAAATGCTTATCCCATGGAATGACAGGCCCTTCCTGCTCTCCCCCATTTTTTTGCAAAAGAGATATATCCACTTTCAGTACATTCCCTTCCGGCGTAAGTGCTGACACCCTACATATGCCGGAAAACGGAGAGTCCGTTGCATTCTTTCCTTGTGGCGATATAATAATAGAAGAGGAAATCTTACTGACACTGAAAGCATCGTTGGATGCTTCATCTTTAGGATGGTATTCCACATCCCACCCTAAGCCTTTTGACACAAGCACTTTCACCTCTGCGTTTTCTTCGGGATCCTCGTCAAACTCAACCGTTCCTCTGGAGAGAATAATAAAATTGCCATATTCATCCATCGCATAGCCTCCCTCGACATCCCATTCCTCAACCACAGAAAGTTCCAAATTAGACTCAGTGGATGAGTAAGCTTCTTCCGGCGTAGAGGCTCCACGTCCCTTCACAGATTGTATCGTGATCATATATTTCGTGTTAGCCTTAACCTCTGCGCTCCGACCATTCATGCCAACATTGACTCTATAAAACGATGACTCACTGTCATCCGAATACTTAGCTCTAATGATCAATGCTGTAGATTCCTTATCCCCAATATTTGACTCAGAAACGGCAGAAGGGAAAGTGTATATAGATGCCTTCAACTGTTGGAAACCTGATATATCTTCTAAAGGAATGAATGAAACACTCTCCGAATTATCACCACCATCCGCCAACACACCGCGTACAGTTCCTATATTCGAAGTAGAAACAATGGAGGCTGCATCGCGCCAGTTGCATAAGGACACCCCTTCTACTCTAAATCCTGACGATATTATGTTGGCAACATCTATACGTGCCACCATCCTCCTGAAAGACAGTGATGTGGAGACACTGTAATTCCCATTCTGCATGGAAAACCTGAATGGAACATTCCCGACTATCCTCCCAAGCATCGGGAGACAATCTACATCGCCAGCTAAAATACGATCTGCATGGTAAAGATGAAGGTTTTCTTTTGTGTCGGATTGTGTATTACACCAAGCCTGAATATATGTAGCAAAACTGCTGAATCCTTCAGGTAGATAAGAATCTGCATTTGCAATAGCCAGCAGATTATAATCTGTATCCTGTTCAAGACTGAGCGGCATTTTGAAGGAAAGAGCATTTGGATTTGCTGCAGAAACATCAGCCTTCACAGCTGCCAATGGAATTGCATTTTCTATTGCCACTTCTGAAGGATAAAACAGAAGGTAAGCATGGTCAATTCCCGACTCCATATCTTGCCCTTCTATAGCCCTCGTCAATGAAACATTCTCCACAGAGAAAGCAATCATAGCATCCCCACCTTCAGCAGCAAACACACTATTATCCCTCATATCATCAACACATGCAGCTGCCACAAAAGCAACCAACATGGCCAATAATAAATGATAGAGTATGTTACGTTTCATTGAGAGGGTGAAAAGCTTACAACTGAAATTTCAAAATGCAATCAAAGATTGGCATTTTGACTTGTTTCATCCCACGGCGCAACTGTAAGAACCGTTTCGATCCATGCCGAAGTGGAATTTCCGGGATCGGAAGTCGGGTCGTTGGGACGAAGAAGTTTCTCAGAATGGAAACCGAGACTCGAGATGGATTTTACATCAATCTTATAGAATCTGTTTCTCTCTACCTTCATGTTTGCACCTGCTGTGTAAATATTTATTCGATAGTAAGCCTTTCCTCCTGTGAACTCAACGCTCTGGAAATTCCTATGATTTACGTCATAGGTTCCAGCTCCCGGTGCACGGAGAGGAGATTCTGTTTCCGATACGGTAATTGCTGAAGATTCTCCCCCATTGAGGGCATTGCAATACTTATCAGCATCTTCTTTGGTGGCGAAAGTATATACATGACGTGTATCCGGATCCAAAGCAAAATCTTCGAAACCATATGTTTCATCTACAATACCTACTGCATAGAAAGCAACACCCTCTGTAATAATACCGCTCGAAACTTTCGGACTGGAGGTTGTCTCATCAAAATAATAATTTTTCTGAGGAGTAAACTGGACGCAGAGACTGACGAAGGTAGTGTTTCCTGCAACAGGATTCTGAACAATATTTTCTGTTACGTAGTGGCAACCATTGGCTGTGAAAGCGGAGGTCACTACTTTTTTGTAATCTGTATCATGGCAGACTGTATAACCATCGTAGGTGCCATCTCCATTTGAGTCAACATAGGAACTCAAAATATCCTTGCTCTGGTCTGCCACCAAACGCATCTTGTCATTTGTCTGGCAAACACAAAATGTCGGATTTGAATATGAGAATCCAAAACTGGAAACATCAACATCGGTAAACTTTACTTGAGTCTTTGCCAATAATCTGACCAAGCTGACATTGAAGATATTGGAAGTAGGCACTTCATTCTCATTGGCCGATTTCAACACCTGCTGTTTATCACTCTTTCCTACCATCACAAATCCATCAGAGGTCTTGAGATCGGCAAGGGTAGATGAGAAAACAGTTTGCTCAAATTTAGTAATAGAGATACCTGTGGAAAGGCTTTCACTCATCATTGATTTGGATGCTATCGCATAGACAGTCTTTTGGCCCGGAGTGACCTCAAGCTCTGCCGGCGAACCAGTAGATACAGCAATATCCTTCTTGAATTTCTCAAGTTGATCATGCTCATCAAAAACATAGATACTGACTTTTGCCACCTTTTTCTCATCATTCGTACTCAGATCATCATCGGCTCTTGTGGAAGCCACGTCCAGCCTCAGACGAATCTTTGCCACATCTGTTGTTTCCGTGGGAGTAAGTATGTTCGTGTCGAAAGGATTCTGATCGCTTGTACACGAACTAATTGATGTGAGCATGGAGGCTGCCATGAGAGAAAATATGGCAAGTCTGAGTGGTTTCATGGTGGTAGATTTATTTGGTTGATTAATAAGATTTCTATCGCAAGATGAGTGATGAGAGACAGTCTAAGGAAGTTGTCTTAATCGAGCTTAAGCACAGCGAGGAAGGCCTTTTGCGGCACCTCTACCCTGCCGATCTGCTTCATGCGCTTCTTACCTTCCTTCTGCTTCTCGAGGAGCTTACGCTTACGGCTTATATCACCTCCGTAGCATTTCGCAGTGACGTCCTTACGGACAGCCTTCACAGTCTCACGGGCAATAACCTTAGTGCCGATAGCAGCTTGAATGGCAATATCAAACTGCTGGCGCGGGATGAGCTCCTTGAGTTTCTCACACATGCGGCGACCAAACTTCACACTATTGTCGGCATGCGTCAAGGTAGAGAGTGCATCTACACTCTCGCCGTTGAGAAGAATATCGAGTTTGACGAGATTGGAAGGCCTGAAATCGTGGATATGGTAGTCGAAACTTGCGTACCCTTTCGAAATGGACTTAAGTTTATCATAGAAATCTATCACGATCTCACCGAGAGGCATGTCAAAAGTGATCTCCATGCGGTTGCCGGAGATATATTCCTGCTTGATGAGTTCACCAC
>CAYSMP010000187.1:0-7218 GCA_964432215.1 uncultured Sangeribacter sp. | reverse complement strand
TCTGCATGCTTGCTTACCGCTTCTACACGCTGTCAAAGCCAGTCACCCCCTTATATGGTGATGCAAACGCGGTTGCAAAGTAGTAAACGAAAAAATGGCGATAAAAGTTTTACAAAATCGGAGGATTTTAATAAAATCCTCCGATTTTAATAAATTTTAACCTTTTTTCTGTTCTTTAGCCCATGTATCCCGAAGACCGATAGTCTTATTGAATACTAAATGTCCATCTTTACTGTCAGGGTCAACTGTATAGTAACCGAGACGCTGGAACTGGAAGTGATCTCCAGGCTTGGCGTTTTCGGCAAGCCAAGGCTCAACCATCACATTCTCTCTCACCTTGAGCGAGTCAGGATTAAGGAGATCACGGAAGTCACCCTCTTCAGCAGAAGGATTCTCTACAGAGAAAAGACGGTCGTAGTCGCGCACTTCTACTTTCACAGCTGTCGGGACACTTACCCAATGGAGTGTTCCTTTCACTTTGCGGTCAGCACCCGGCAGACCGTTGCGAGTATCGAAATCCACATCAGCATGAATTGTAGTCACGTTGCCTTCATCGTCTTTTTCAACGCCAGTACACTTTACTATATATGCACCTTTCAAACGAACCTCATTACCCGGACTCATGCGGAAGAACTTCTTGGGAGGATTCTCCATGAAATCTTCACGTTCTATCCAAAGTTCTCGACCGAATGGCATTTCATGCTTACCGGCTTCGGGATCCTCGGGATTTGAGTCAAGAAGCATTATCTCAGTCTTATCTTGAGGATAATTATCGAGGATAAGCTTCACAGGATTCTGTACTGCACATACACGTGTAGCTGTTGCATTCAAATCTTCACGAACAGAGTGCTCCAGAAGCTCAATATGGTTGAGAGCCTCATATTTAGTATACCCAATACGGTTTACAAAGTTCTTTATTGCAGAAGGTGTGTAGCCTCGGCGACGCAACCCACATAGTGTCGGCATACGAGGATCATCCCAACCTCTTACAAGTCCTTCCTTAACAAGCTGGAGAAGCTTACGTTTACTCATCACAGTATATGTAAGGTTGAGACGGTTGAACTCAATCTGGCGTGGGCAATATGATTCGTCGGCGAGTTCCTTCACGAAATACTCGTAGAGAGGACGGTGAGGAACGAACTCAAGAGTACAAATAGAGTGTGTCACACCCTCAAAGTAGTCACTCTGACCATGTGCGAAGTCATACATTGGATAGACCTTCCAAGTATCTCCAGTGCGCCAATGCGGGGTCTTGATGATTCGATACATAATCGGATCGCGAAAGTGCATGTTGTCGCTTGACATGTCTATTTTGGCACGAAGCACCATTGACCCTTCTTCAAACTCTCCGCGATTCATAGCTTCAAACAAACGAAGGTTTTCTTCTATTGGTCTGTCACGGAAGGGAGAGTTCTGACCCGGTTGAGTAGGTGTACCTTTCTGACGAGCAATTTCTTCACTGCTCTGTTCATCTACGTATGCCTTGCCTTCCTTAATCATTCTGACTGCGAGATCCCACAGCTGCGGGAAATAGTCGGAAGCATAATAAAGACGATCTCCCCAGTCGAAACCAAGCCAATGGATATCACGCATGATAGCCTCAACATATTCAGTATCCTCTTTTTGAGGATTGGTGTCGTCGAAGCGAAGGTTGCAGGTGCCACCAAACTTTTCAGCAGCGCCGAAATCCATGATGATAGCCTTGGCATGACCTATATGGAGATAGCCGTTTGGTTCGGGCGGAAAACGAGTGTTGAGACGTCCTCCGTTCTTTCCAGCTTCGAGGTCTTCCTTAATGTATTGCTCCACAAAGTTCAGGCCTGATTCATTCTCTTTGATTTCTTCAGTAGTTTCTGCCATAATCGGATTAAATTTACGGATCAACAGAGCGTTCTTCAAGGTAACGCGTGATTGATTCCTGCTTAGACGTTTTAAATCGCTTACAAAGTTAATAAATTCAGGTGGAATCACAAAAAAAATGCGACCTAAGCCGCATTTTTTTTGATATGTAGTAAAAGTCTTGATATTGCAAACACTCCTCAACACTCCTAAATCAGGAAAGAGCAGCGCGAAGACGCTTGCGGGCAAAGAAAATGCGGCTCTTTACAGTCCCAACGGGGAGATTGAGATGTTCAGCAATCTCACTATACTTGTACCCGGCCACATGCATATTGAATGGCACGCGGAACTCTTCGTCAAATGTAGCAAGGATCTCATTGATCTCCTTGACAGTCATACTGCCGTCGGGAGTTTCAAGTGCAGATTCCTGAGAAGTATTGAGATGGTAGAGATCTTCTGTGGTGTCAACGATAGTGGCCTGACGGACGGTCTTGCGGTAGTTGTTGATAAAAATGTTGCGCATGATCGTCATCACCCAACCCTTGAAGTTGGCATCAGAAGTGAACTTTTCTTCGTTGTCGAGAGCCTTCAGGGTAGTATCCTGGAGAAGGTCAGCAGCCGCTTCGTGGTCTGACGTGAGCTGATAGGCAAAGTTCATCAGGTTCGACTGAAGATTGATGAGGTTCTTGCGGAATGAATTGTTAGATGCCATATTCAGTTGTAGTTGTTTTATTTGCTTTCACAAATAGGTTTTAATAATAGATTTTGTTCATTGTTCACCTGTATAACGTAAGGTAGCTTAGTAATGTTTCAGTTTTTTCTGAAGAAAATGCCATTTTAAATGAACTTTTTTATAATTGTTTATTTTACACTTAATTACACGCGATTAAATTAATATATCATATGTAAAACATCGTGAAACAGGCGTGCAACAACTTTGCAACAAAATAGTTCAAAATAATTGGGAGATTGGGATTTTTTTGTTAATTTTGCACTTGTAACTACATAGATATGAGATTTGATCAACTTCTTGAAAACGACGATCTGCTTGATGCACTGTGGGATATGCACTTCGACGAATGCACTCCAATCCAGGAGCAGGCAATCCCTGCAGTGCTTGAAGGTCGAGACCTAATGGCTTGCGCTCAGACAGGAACAGGCAAGACAGCTGCCTATCTGCTTCCTGTAATTGATATACTATCTAACTATGAATATCCTACTGATGCAGTCAATTGCGTAATTATGGCTCCCACCCGAGAACTTGCCCAGCAAATCGATCAGCAGATGCAAGGATTCTCCTATTTCTTACCAATCAGCAGCATGCCGGTATATGGGGGGACAGACGGACACACCTATGAGCAGCAGCGACGTAGTCTCAAGGCAGGGGCAGACGTAGTGATTGCTACTCCCGGGCGTCTTTTAGCCCACCTCTCTATGGGATATGTAGATCTTTCTAAAGTATCTTTCTTCATCCTCGATGAAGCTGACCGCATGCTGGATATGGGATTCTACGATGACATAATGCAGATTGTAGCACGTCTGCCCAAAGAAAGGCAGACACTTCTCTTCAGTGCAACTATGCCCCCTAAGATTCGGCAGCTTGCTTCGAGCATTCTAAACAATCCTCATGAGATAAAACTTTCTGTTTCAAAACCAGCCGAAAAAATACGTCAGCAGGCTTATGTCTGCTACGAGACTCAGAAACTTGCTATTCTCAATGATATATTCAAGACTACTCCTCCAGAAAAAGTCATTGTATTTTCTTCATCGAAGCTTAAAGTGAAAGAACTCGCAAAGGCTCTGAAGAAAGATAATTATAAAATAGGAGAAATGCATTCCGACCTTGAGCAAGACAGGCGAGAAGACGTCATACTCGACTTCAAGAGCGGTAAAATAAATGTTCTCGTAGCCACGGATATAATGGCGAGAGGTATTGATATTGACGATATCCAACTGGTTGTCAACTATGATGTGCCACGTGAAGCGGAAGATTATGTCCACAGAATTGGACGAACCGCGCGTGCTGATCGTGACGGCAGTGCTATAACCTTTATTTCCGAAAAAGAGATTGGCAAGTTTAGACGTATTGAGAAATTCCTCGAAAAAGCAGTAGAGAAAGTTAAAGTCCCGGAAAGTCTTGGTGAAAGTCCTGCTTACTCAGGCCCGAAGCAATCGGACCATGAAAGAAAATATTCTTCCTCAAAAGGATGGAAAAAAGGTGACGGTCGAAAGCGGAAACAGGGAAAAAGGAAGAAACCAATAGCAAAAGACCACAGTAATTCTGAACCGGAAGCAATAGAGTCCACGTCAAAAAATGACAATGTAAAAGAAAAAAATAATAATAAGGTAAATAACGCGAATAAGAAAAGACACAACTATCACCGGAGTCCAAAAAACATCAAGCATTCTGATGGCCGGCCTACAGATCAGAGTGAAGCGACTATACAAAAAAGGGAGGGATAATATTTCCCTCCTTAAGAGAAGTAAAGTTATGGATTCTATTTAGACATGGAAGGCATTTTGAATGCCATCCCATAGGATAATTCTTTTTATCTGCGTTGTCTTTCTTTACTTTTCAAGAGTAAAACGCTTAAGTCATAAAAAAGTGAATAAAAAATAGTGTTAAATTTTCTTATATCATTATAAAGTATTAACTTTGCGCCTTAAATATTCCGATTCCATTTAGGCCCACGGCCATCAATATTAGGAAAAATAATGAGCTACAAGCAATCTAACTATAACACATATCGCGATTACGAATCCATGAGTGCTGTAAATCCCGTCAACGGCATAATGTCGGAAGTGGCACCGGATTTCAATTTTGGCAACGCTGTCATCAACCAAAACAATATGCCAGTAGTGCCGGTGCGAAACTTGGTTCTTTTCCCCTTCATTACAGTGCCTCTATCCGTAATAGATCCGGATGTGCTCGATACATTAAACCTTGCACATAAAAACCAAGAGGCCGTAATTGCCCTCACAGTGAAACCGGAAACGGAAGTTGTCACAACCGAGGACTTATATAAAATAGGTGTAATCTGCGTCGTAGCACGCATAATGGAAATGCCGGATGGCAGTTTCACAGCTTTTTTAGTAGCTGCCAATAGAGCGAGGGCAATCAAGATAGCCGCAATAGAGAATGGATTTTCCGCAAAAGTTGAATATGTACCGGAAACGTTACCCAATAACGATGACATGGAACTTGGAGCCATATTGTCGTCGGTCAATGATTCATTTTCTGACATTATGGGGCTATTCAGTGAAGATGAGACCAAAGAACTAAGATATGCCCTCTCGCAGTTCAGCAGCCCCTTAAAGCTTCTGAACTTCATCATATGCAACTCTCCCATCACACTCGAAGACAAACAAAAACTTTTGGAGGAATCTGAAATAAAGAAAAGGGGAACCGAACTATTGAGACTTCTTGACACCTCCTATCAAATGCTTCAGCTGAAGGTTGACATTCAGGAGCGCTCACGTGAAGACATCACCAAACAGCAACGTGATCAGTTTCTTCAACAGCAACTTCGCACTATAAAGGAAGAATTAGGAGATTTACCGGAGGAAAGCGACGAAGCCGAACTGATAGCTAAAGCCGATAAGATGATATGGAGTGAGGAAATCCGCTCTTATTTCGATAAGGAATTAAAAAAACTTGGTCGCTTCATGGCTTCAACTCCGGAATACGGCATCCAGTATACATATTTAAACAACTTATTATCTCTTCCATGGGACAAGAAGAAGGACTCCCCAATTGATATTGACCATGTTGAAGAAATACTGAATCGGGATCATTACGGACTTGAGAAGATAAAAGACCGCATATTAGAACAAGTGG
Organism: uncultured Sangeribacter sp.; assembly: GCA_964432215.1. GTDB lineage: Bacteria > Bacteroidota > Bacteroidia > Bacteroidales > Muribaculaceae > Lepagella. Next base: position 1,541 of record CAYSMP010000187.1, on the reverse strand, counting down.
CAGTAATGAAGCTTCGTGGAGACATGAAAGCTCCTATTCTTTGTCTTTACGGGCCTCCCGGAGTGGGTAAAACTTCGCTTGGCAAATCTGTAGCAGAATCTCTTGGCAGGGATTATGCCCGCATATCACTTGGTGGCCTCCACGATGAAGCAGAAATACGCGGACATCGCCGTACCTATATTGGAGCAATGCCAGGCAGAATCATTGCCGCACTTGAAAAAGTAGAAAGCAATAATCCCGTTATCGTTCTCGATGAGATAGACAAGATAAGCAAGGATATAAAAGGGGACCCATCGGCTGCGCTACTTGAAGTGTTAGACCCGGAACAGAACTCTCGATTTCACGATAATTATATAGATATAGATTACGACCTTTCTAATGTCTTATTCATAGCTACCGCCAACACGCTTGACACTATCTCTGCGCCACTCCTCGACAGAATGGAGCTTTTGGAGATCTCCGGCTATATAGTAGAAGAAAAAATAGAAATTGCCAAGCGTCACCTTCTTCCAAAGGCGTTGTCTGATCTGGGTTTTTCGGCAGATGATGTGACGATATCCGACGATGGATACCGCTTCATTGTAGAACGATATACAAGAGAATCAGGTGTAAGACAACTCGATAAAGCCATACGTAGATTGCTTAGACGACTCGCCAGACTTAAAGCGACTGGCAAAACGCTTCCGACGGAAATCGGGGAGCAAAAGGCAAAGGAAATATTAGGCAAGGAAATATCTCAAGGAGAAATCTACGAAGGAAATGACTTTATAGGTGTAGTCACCGGTCTGGCGTGGACAGCTGCCGGGGGCGAAATTCTATACGTGGAATCCTCCCTTTCTAAAGGGAAAGGAGAAAAACTGACTCTGACTGGTAACTTAGGAGATGTCATGAAGGAGTCGGCTACAATTGCACTTCAATATGTGAGGGCTCACGCCGATGAATTTGGAATTGACGATAGAAAATTTACAGATTCCAACGTACATATTCATGTGCCTGAAGGAGCCATTCCCAAAGACGGACCATCAGCAGGCATCACAATGGTGACATCACTCGTGTCAGTTTTCACCGGACGAAAGATTCGCGAAAAAGTAGCTATGACCGGAGAAATGACGCTTAGAGGAAAGGTGCTTCCAGTAGGAGGAATAAAAGAGAAAATTCTTGCTGCGAAACGCGCAGGCATCACAGATATTGTGCTATCTGTCGATAATAGACGAGACATTGAAGAGATAGAAACGCTATATCTAAAAGGAATCAACTTCCACTATGTCAGCAATATATCGGAGGTCATCAGCTTTGCCTTATTAAAGGTATAGAGTAAACTTTAACATAACTATAAGTTTTTTTAACTATATTATCGTGCTCCGAATTTGGAAACACGATAATTTTTTTGTAATTTTGCACAATAAAACGAGAAAAATAACGTATATATTAATTCTAATTATAAGCCTATCGAAAGAAATATACTTAACGTATTAATCAGCAAGAAAATGGCAAACTATGGAAGCATGACCGACGAACAATTGGTCAGAGCTTACGCAGAC
>CAYSMP010000186.1:0-7252 GCA_964432215.1 uncultured Sangeribacter sp. | reverse complement strand
TTTAATCCTTATGAGAACTCTATTGATCATAAATGATTGATTTATAATATCAAGCTTGCCGACACTCGAGTCGGTGCGCGTTTCAAACAGATGCAAAATTAATATTTTCCTCTGATTTATCCAAAATTACTTGCTTAAAATCTTGAAAAACTTGCATTATTTCTCCATTCTTTGCCTCACTGCCTCATATATCATGATGCCGGCAGCTACTGAGACATTGAGAGAGCTGATTTCTCCCACAATGGGGATGGCTGCAAGATCGTCGGCTATTCTAATGACTTCATCGGATATTCCAGTCTCTTCAGCACCCATCACAATTGCCACTGGAACAGTAAAATCAACCGTCGTGTAGTTTCGAGCTCCTTTTTCAGTAGCAGCAACTATCTTGTAGCCGTTATCTTTCAGTTGCCTCACAGCCTCAAGAGCGCTCTTTTCGCGACATACGGGGATATGGAATAGAGCTCCTGCGGAGGTTTTGATCGCATCTGCTGTGATAGAAACGGAATTGTGAGAAGGAATGACGATCGCATCTACCCCTGCACAGCATGCTGTCCGCGCTATAGCCCCGAAGTTTCTAATATCGGTCACTCCATCAAGCACAACCATCACCGGATTTTTCCCTTCCTCATATAGCATTGGGATTATATTATCTAGTTTGTGATAAGGCACAGCTGCAAGGATAGCTATGGCTCCTTGATGATTTTTCATCGTGATGCGATTTAGCTTTTCCTGCGGTACCCTCCTGACCAATATACCGTAAGCCTTGGCCTTACCGAGAAGCTCTCTCGCCAGATCGCCATTGATATCTGTCTTCACAAGGATCTTGTCAATATCTTTCCCAGCTTCAATTGCCTCTATGATAGCACGAAGACCAAATATATAGTCGCTTTTTTCCATAATTGTTAAATGTGGTAATTTGGTAACTATCCTTCCAGAAGTGCCCTCGCATTAGTAAGAGCAGCTTCATTAATCTTTTTTCCCGAAAGCATCCTCGCAATCTCCCTGATTCGTTCTTCATTCCCAAGTCTTTTTACATGGCTCACTGTTCGCTCCCCTTCATCATTCTTGAAAACGAGTAGATGTGATTTTCCTTTTACTGCTACTTGTGGAAGATGGGTGATTGCAAACACCTGCATTCCCGCTGCAATATTAGCCATCATAGACCCCATGCGGTCTGCGATATCCCCAGACACTCCTGTATCTATCTCATCAAAGATTACGGTCGGAAGTTTAAGCTTATTAGCGGTGATAGCCTTAATACATAGTATTAGTCGAGCCATCTCCCCTCCTGAAGCGGTCTGAGCAAGTGGCATTAGGGGTTGATTCTTATTGAAAGCACATAAGAATTCAGCGGTGTCCTTTCCGTCAGGTGTCAGTTTCCCTTTTGAAAGGTTTACTCTGAAGCGCAAGTTCTTAAGTCCGAGTGGTCGAGCGTCGTTAGTAAGAGTTTCTTCAAACTTTCTGGCTGCAACTTCTCTGGATTGGCTTATTTGCTCAGCTTTCTCCTTAAGAGTGTCGCCAAGCTTTCTTGCTTCCAATTCGAGAGCGTTAAGTTCTCCGATTCTTTCCGACCCCCCACCGCATTCATCCTTAAGCGATGCATATAACGCTACGAGAGCTTCATAATCGGCCACTTTAAACCGCTTGACCGCTTCGTATAGCTCCTTTAAGCGTTCATCAGCTTTTGCAAGTCTGATAGGGTCTGATTCTATTCCTGACGCAATCCTGGATAGTGTATCCCCGATATCTTTAAGTTCGATATAGACATTCCGTAACCTTTCCATAAGGCCAGGTTGATCCGATTCTCCCGGCCCTTCGAAAAGTGAGAAGTCAATTCCGTCAATACCGGCTCCAGCGTCTCCTATCATTGACAAAGCACTATTGTCACCGGTAGATATTAAGAAAGCCGCTTGATTGATCCTGCTTCTCAGATCGTCAGCATCAGAAAGAATATCGTAATCTTTTTCTACCTCTTCCAACTCCCCTTTCTTCGGATTTATTTTCGATAGCTGCTCAAGCTGGAAAGCACGGAGTTCCCGGTTTTCCCTGCTTTTCTCCAAAGCCTGACGTAGCTGCTTGATTTTATTGCGAAGAGTTACAAATCTTGAGAAATTTTGCTTGTAATCAGCAAGTAAATCAGCATTATCGGCAATTGAGTCGATTACACTAAGTTGGTATTCCGGTTTTGACAGTAGTCGATTGGAATGTTGGGAATGTATGTCAACAAGACCTCCGGCTATTTCGGACAATAGCGGCAGGGTCACGGGTGAGTCATTTATGAATGCTCGGCTTCTTCCGTTGGCAGCAATCTCACGTCTGACGATGATCTGGCCGTCGTTCCAGTCAAGTTCGTTAGCTTCTATGATTTCTTTCATTGAAGGAGCGACTGAGTCAAACACTCCTTCCACTACTGCCTTCCCTTCACGGTTAGCGAGCACCTTGCTGTCCGCTCGTTCTCCCATGAGCAGGGAAATAGCACCCATCATCACTGACTTGCCGGCTCCGGTCTCTCCCGTCAATATGGTGAGCCCATCACTTAGGGTGAGTTCCACCCTATCCATCAGAGCATAATTTATTATAGAAAGCTGTCTGATCATAATCTCTTCTCTCCTTTCCGGTTAATTATTCTCATCACCTTTTCTGATTTTATTAAGGCGTTCGTTTTCCGCTGGGAAGATCGGCTGAAGAAGTTTATAGACCATTTCCCTCTCTGTTTGCGGTGCTTTCGAATAGACATTGACTAATTCATCGAGCTTTGAGTCGCGGAATATTGAGAGTGCTGCCGACATTGCATCAGCATTGTAGACTGTCTCAATGGCACTGAGAGAAGATGTAATTGCAGACCTCCCTTTATCCGGGGCAGTCACCATCTCATCAAGTCCTTTTCTATGGTAGTCGTATAGCATTTGCCTATAAGCAGATGTGGCTGGTGATGTAAATGATGTCAGCACCCCGCTTCTGTTTTTAGGATCTTCGAAAGCTTTCCATCCTATCTCACCAAGACTCTGTGCGGCTTGCACTATTGTAGCAGCCCTCTCATAATAAGGCTCTCCGCCTTTAGGTGAGAAGCTGTCGAAATCGAGCGCCAGAAAAAGATAGGCGTAATAGTTGAGGATAGCTGTCAGATTGTTGTCAATCGTGTTCGAATTGAAGATTAGTGGTTCACCTTCTCGATATTCGAAACTTATTCGGTTATCCTTAAAGTTGAATAGAGTGGTGGTATACGTGGAATTATACACAGGGCGTGACAACTGCACCTGAAGATCGCCGGTAATCCTGTCATCAGTGTATTCGCTCACTGTAAGAAATAGACGGCAGTCAATCTTTTCGTTGTTGGAGAACGTTGCATTGGAGAAGCGGGTCTCATTCATATATTCCGTGATTGCTTCCTGTAGAGTTTGGAATACGGATTTTGATCCGCCCTCAATCTTTTGGGCATTGACTTCCACCTGGCAGTTGAGTTCCTGCGCGTTGGCACACGCAGAAATCAATATTCCTGCGGCTCCTAATAAATATTTCACGCTTCTATTCACTCTCATATTGTTTTCAACTTTCAAAATTCAGTCAAACCTTCAAGTTCATCAAGAATATCCTTGGCAACATCCCTTTTTCCTTTTGCAGGGAAATCCTTTTCTGTGCCATCTTTCTTGATAATGGTCACCTGATTAGTGTCTTTGTTGAATCCTGCAAGCGGATTGCGCAACGAGTTGAGCACAATCATGTCGAGCCCTTTTCTCTGCATTTTGCCGAGGGCATTATCATGCTCATTGTCAGTTTCAAGAGCAAAACCTACGATCACCCTTTTTCCCTTCATTGATCCAAGTCTCGCTGCAATATCCGGGTTTTTCACAAGTTTGAGTTCCAGCCCTTCAGTATGCTCTCGCTTCAGCTTAGTCTCATGTCGATGCTCCGGAGCATAGTCTGCCACGGCTGCTGAGAGTATCGCTGCGTCGCATTTGGCAAACTCCTTCTCAGATGCCTCAAGCATCTCGCGTGCACTCCTCACGTCTACACGGGTGATGGCGGGATGAGATGTATGAAGCGACACCGGACCGGTGACAAGCGTTACATCAGCTCCTCTTGAAGCAGCCTCTTCTGCAAGGGCGAACCCCATCTTACCACTGGAGTAGTTACCGATAAATCGCACAGGGTCTATATCTTCATATGTAGGTCCTGCTGTCACAAGAATCTTCTTTCCTCTCATAGACTCTTTGCGGGAGAAATGTAGCTCTACCCTTTTCAGAATTTCTTCAGGTTCTGCCATTCTTCCCTTGCCGATGAGATGACTAGCAAGTTCTCCTGATCCCGGTTGTATTATCTCCACTCCATCTTGAGCAAGTGTTCTCACATTACGTTGAGTAGATGGATGAGCCCACATGTCAAGATCCATGGCCGGGGCTACCATAACAGGACTCTTTGCCGACAGGTATGTCGTAATGAGCATATTATCGGCAACTCCATTGGCCATCTTCCCGATAGTTGAGGCCGTCGCAGGCGCAATTACCATAAGATCTGACCAAAGACCCAAGTCAACATGTGAATGCCATTCGCCTGTATTGGCTGCAAAGAATTCAGAGACCACAGGCTTGCCACTTAAGGCAGCCAAAGTAGCCGGTGTAATGAATTCCTTTCCATTTGGTGTGATCACTACCTGCACCTCAGCTCCAGCCTTTATAAATAGTCGGAGCAGGTAAGCGCTTTTATAGGCCGCGATTCCTCCCGAAATCCCAAGCACTATATGTTTGCCCTTCAAGGTCTGCATGGTTATCTTTTCTTTGTGTATTCATACTGAAGCCTGCGTAGCTGGTCTTTAGTCTCTTTCGGGAAATCTCCTTGCATAATCCATTGTATAAACCCGGGTTCATGACGTACGATATCCTTAACCTTACGCCCTTTGTTTTTGCCAAAGTTGAAGATAGGCTCATGATTGTCATCATAAATCATGCGCCCTGCAAGGTCTACATTTTTGCCGCCACTTGAGAATTCCGCAAGCGCTTGCACGTCATTCTTAAGTTCGGGATATCTGTCGAGCTGGCTGAGAAGCACTTCGTACGTAGCTCGGGTGTCGGCAGTTGCAGAATGCGCGTCATTCAACTCTTTACCGCAGTAAAAACGATAAGCTGCTACAAGTGTGCGTTGCTCCATCTTATGGAATATGCCTTGCACGTCGATAAAATTTCTGCCCGAAACATCAAAAGATAGTCCGGCACGCCCGAATTCTTCGATAAGAAGTGGCACGTCAAACTTGTTGGAGTTGAATCCGGCAATGTCGCTTTCATTGAAAAGTTCATGAAGGGACTTTGCAATTTGGCGGAATGTCGGTGCATCTTTCACGTCTTCGTCCGTGATATGGTGGATTGCTGTGCTTTCCTCCGGTATATGACGCTCTGGATTGATGCGCCGGGTCTTCTCTTCGGTATGGCCGTCAGGGAATACCTTAATTAGCGAAATTTCCACTATTCTATCAGACGTCACGCTGGTGCCCGTAGTCTCAAGATCGAAAAATATGATGGGGCGTGTCAGGTTGAGTTGCATGTTCAGTCGTTTTTGTAATTATTCTATGACCTGCATTGGCATCTGAAGCATCACTACGCTTTCGTTCTCCTTTTGTTCAAATGGCATGAACAGCCCGGGACGACCGGGATCTGAAAGTTTCACAATTATCTGATCTCCCGGCAGATTGTTGAGTACCTCAAGCATGTATACACTGTTAAACCCTATTGAGAGAGGATTTCCCTCATAGGAGCACCCGATACGTTCGTCGGCTTTTGTAGAGTAATCAAGGTCTTGTGCCTGCAGTGTGACTGCATTATCAGCCATACTCATTTTTACAAGGCTGGAGGCTTTGCTTGCGAAGAGCGAAACGCGCCTCATTGCAGCTAAAAGTATCTGACGGTCTACCGTTAATTCATTGGGATTGTCTTGTGGAATCACTCGGTTGTAGTTGGGGTAATTCCCTTTTACGAAACGACAGCCGAGACGGAAGTCACCAAATGAGAAGATGGCGCTCTTCTCGTCTTTGCGTATTTTGACAAACTCGGTTTCCTTCCCTATCAGCGAGCGTAGTATTCCGGCGGGTTTGCCCGGAAGGATAAAAGAAGTGGTTCTTTCCGGTCTATAGGAAGAATTAATATATCTTACCAGTTTATGCGTATCTGATCCTACAAAAGTGATGTCTTCATCATGAAAATCCCAATAGACACCTGTCATCATGGGGCGGATAGTTTCTGTACTTATAGCGAAAAGAGTGAAGTCGAGACCTCTTTGGATTACTTCCGCCGGTATTGTCATCTCTACGGATAGATCATCAGTCTCGAAGCTCTGAGGATATTCTGCAGCATCTACTCCCATAAAAGAGAAATGACCTCCGGGGAAGAGAAGGTCGATTTCTCCTGTTGTTTCCTCTATTTCAAAGGTCAACGGGAAATTCGCCACTTCCTTCACAACCTCCATGAGTCTTTTTGCATTTATAGCTATCTTGCCGTCAAGCCCTTGATTGGTGATTTCCATACGTGCTGTCATGACGGTCTCCTGGTCGCTGCCTGTGATCAGCAGGGAGTCTTCTCTCACTTCCAGAAGGAAATTATCAAGGATGGAAAGCGCGTTTTTTGCATTTACGACTTTACTCACAGCAGCCAGCTGCTGCTGAAGTGTCTTCCCGTGTACGTTGAATTTCATATATGTTGCGTATTTTATTATTTTTCAATATATTGATATCCATCGTTGCCAAAATGGCGTTAACGCGGATTCTTAACTCACAAAGATAGCAAAAAAAAACCGGATTTGCAAATAAAAAAGTTTCATACAGGCATCCTGTATGAAACTTTTTATAAATTATCCTTGTAGGATATTACTCTTCTGTAGCTTCAGCCACTACGACAACAGGCACTTCTGCGTTTACATCGCGGTGGAACTTAACTGTGCAAACGTATTCGCCAGTCTGCTTGATAGGATTCTTCAAAGAGATGAGCTTGCGATCTACGTTGTGGCCTAGCTTTGCAAATGCGTCTGCAATCTGAGCTGCGCCTACGCTACCATAGATAACGCCGTTAGCACCGGTTTTAGCCTCAATAGTAAGCGTAACATCCTTGATAGCGTCAGCCTGGCTCTGAGCATCTGCAAGAATAGCAGCGATCTTGTGTGCACGCTGACGGAGGTTTTCCTGAAGCTCTTTGAGATTAGCGTCAGATGCAATGATAGCCTTACCCTGAGGAATCAGATAGTTACGTCCATAACCATCCTTCACTTCCAC
>CAYSMP010000185.1:0-7396 GCA_964432215.1 uncultured Sangeribacter sp. | reverse complement strand
ATCTCGCGGATGTTGATTTCCGGATTGAAGTTAGTGGCGAAGGCCTTGCCGTGGTTGCCCGCGTTGCAGTCTACGATGTCGAGATACTGCATCTCCTTAAAGTGGTGTTTCGCCGCATAAGCCACGAATACCGCGCTCACACCCGGGTCAAAACCGCATCCGAGGATCGCGGTGAGTCCCGCTTCCTCAAAGCGCTTGCGGTATGCCCACTGCCAGCTGTATTCGAAATGAGCCTCATCTTTTGGCTCATAGTTGGCAGTGTCGAGATAGTTGACGCCACACTTCAGGCAAGCCTCCATGATGGTGAGGTCCTGATAGGGCAACGCTACATTGATGCAGATATCCGGCTTATGACGGTTGAAAAGTTCCACTATCTGGTCCACGTCGTCAGCGTCGACGCTGTCAGTGGTGATGTTGTTTGCACCGATCTTAGCGGCGAGAGCGTCGCACTTCGATTTGGTTCGTGAGGCAATTACGATCTCGTTGAACACCTCGGGATGCTGGGCGCACTTATGTGCTACTACCGTGCCGACGCCACCGGCGCCGATGATTAAGACTTTTCCCATTCTTTATTACTGTTTCTTATGTTGTTTTCTATTTTGTCGTGTTTTAATTTGCAAAGATAATAAAAAATGGGCGGAATTCATCTTATTCCGCCCATTTTTTCTCATAGAAGTTGTTTAAACTTGTTTTTTAAGTAGCTCACAAAAATTAAACGAATTATATTAACCAAGCATCTACAAGAGTCTTGATATGATAACTGTGGCTAATCTTGGCCATCTTGGCATTGTCGTTCAGTCGCTTAGCTCGCTAAGCTCCTTCTCTCCGCAGCCAAGCTGCCTCAAGATTATCTCACATTTATCATATCATTAATTTTTGCGAGCTACTTGTTAAGATTTTGTCAGATATTCTTCTCAAATCTTTCTTACGTCCCAGCCGCTGTGCTGAGTGCATAAGACCGAAGCTCCGTCATCTCCCCACTAAAATGACCGGTTGTTCCGGTGTCAGACCTATATATCTGAATCCCGGATTTTCCCGTTTGAAGGTCGATAGCACTTGAGAAAGAGAATCTGCATACGTCGCGCTTCCGGCTATGATATAATATGTATCCTTGCCGTCGGTGGCAACTACCGGAGTTAGGCTTTTGCCCTTTTTCAGATCTGCGAGCATGGAGTTGGCATTGGTGGTCATCTTAAGCATCGCTATAGCGAGCCTGTATGGACCTGATTGCGGCCATACACTCCCATTCATAGGCTTTAGGAATTTATGCTGCATTTGAAGTGAGTCTCCGTCGATCACCCTCCAATTGGTAGCTTCTTCAGTTAGGAGGCGGTGTCCTCCCGTCAGTAGGTCATCGTCAGGATCCTTTTGCTCTCTCTTGCTCTTGGCTGCATCATAAGCCTGTTTATATCCTTTCTCCGTAGGCTTGCATCCATAGAGCATCCCAAGTAGCACCGCCATTATCATTAATAATTGTATTCTTTTCATATTCATATTTTTTATAGTATTAATCACCCGGGCTTTCAGTGACGGGCTTTTCATACTGCGGTGAGGCGGAAGCTGACCTTAGTTCTTTCGAAGTATCCAAGTCCCCCTGGCCGGCAAAGCCAAGGGCTTGTCTCCATCGCGAAGCACTACTGTCTTTCCGGTAAGAATATCCGTATACGAATCTCCGGAATTGATGATCTCAGCATATCGGCTCATGTCAAGGTCAAGATCCTCGTCTTTGCCGTTGAGGATTACGATCACTTCTTCCGGACCATATTTACGTCTGTAGAGATACACTCCGTTGGTAGGCATGAAGTGTTTCATATCTCCCTTGCCAATTGCGTCGGAGGTTTTTCTCCAGTTGCAGACGGCGGCTATAAAGTCGAAGGCTTCGTTTTGAAGGTCACTCCTTCCCTTGGCGTCAAACTGATTCTCCTTGTCTCCTTTGAAACCGCCTGGCACATCACGTCTCACAAATCCATCTGAACCCTCCTTGCTGCCATTCATCAGAAGTTCCGTGCCGTAATATAACTGCGGGATTCCCGGGGCTGTAAGGAGGATAGTGATGGCTTGTTTCCAAGCATCGAGGTCTTCAGGCATTTCGAGGATGAAGCGGTCGGTGTCATGATTGTCAAGAAATCGGAGCACGTTCATCGGGTTGGCATATACATAGTCGAGGGCAAAATGGTCGTACAGCTCATTGATGCCGTTCCATGCCTGCGAGTCTACTTTGAAGGGCTTGAGATCAGCGCAGAGAATACTCAGAGGAAAATCCATCACCACCGGCAGCCGGGTGTCGATTCCCTTTGATGCGGCTATGGCTGATCCTGTCTGCCAGAATTGTTCACCGGCCGGACTCCCATACCAACATTCTCCTACGATGTTGAAACCCGGATATTCAGCCATGACGGCATCGATCCATTCACCCATCTTTTCTCGATCGGCGTAGGGATAGGTGTCCATGCGTATTCCATCTATCTGAGCGTCCTCAATCCAGAATATTGAGTTCTGCACCAGATATTTCATCAGGTGCGGATTCTTTTGGTTGAGATCAGGCATTGACTCTACAAACCATCCGTTGACGGTCAAATCCTTGTCATATTCCGACGCATAAGGGTCTGTGATGGTTGAGAGTCGGTAGTTGGTCTGCTGGAAGTCTCCTTGATGGTTAAACCAATCGCTTGCCGGCGGATCGAGTGCCCAAGGATGATGGCTACCTGAGTGGTTGAAGATCATGTCCATGACCATCTTTATGCCTCTGTCGTGAAGTCGTTCGGTTAGGATGGCATATTCTTCGTTGGTGCCGAAGCGTGGATCCACGCGGTAGTAGTCGGTGGTGGCATAGCCATGATAGCTGCCGCCTGGCATGTCGTTCTCAAGCACGGGATTGAGCCATACTGCCGTCACCCCGAGAGAGTCTATATAGTTAATGTGGTCGCTTATTCCTTTCAGGTCACCGCCATGGCGTCCGTTGGGATTCTCTCGATTGTCGGCCACCTGGTTCTTAAGCGTATTGGCTTCCGGATGGCTTTCTCCTCCCGATGCGAATCTGTCTGGCATGATCATATAGAGCACATCGGCCGCCGTAAACCCTTGGGCACCCTTCATCTTCTTTCTCGCTTTGAGTTCAAAATCACGCGAGATGATCTTCTTGCCAGATTTCCATTTCAGCTTGAGGGTTCCCGGTTTGGCTTCCGGAGAAATATTGAGGTAGACGTATTGCCAGTTGGGGCTTCCGTCAAGCCTTGCCACCGAGTCTACAGTTACTCCCGGATACTCGGTTGAGAACTCTGCATCACGTATGTCGTTGCCATGAATCTGCAACTGAAGTGTTGTATCGTGCATCCCCGTCCACCAATAGGGAGGGTCTATCTTATCAACAGAAATGGCTGCCACGGCCTGAGAGGCCATGGCAGCGCATATCATCAGAGTCTTATGTCTTTTCATAAGTCTATGTCAGTTATACCATCTTAATATGTTGGATTTCAGTATGCAAGTGGCCATATATAGGTATTCCCAACCTAACAACTCCACAACCAAACAACCCAACAACTTAACAACTCCACAACCTTTAATCAATCTGAATAATCAGATAAGGAGAAAGCTGCCAGAATTCCTGTGGGCTGAGGATCTTGATGCTCTGAGTGCCGTTGCCGTTGTCGATTATCTCATAGCTCTCCTTTGGCATATTGCTCCAGATCTTCACCTTCTTGCCGCCGGTATTGATTACACTCAAAGTGCGCTTATCGCCTACTGTAAAGTAGTTTTCGTTAAAGTCACCCTTGAGCACCTTGGTTGCACCGAGGAATTTCTTCTCAAGCAGACCATTATTCTTGAGTTCCTTATTTGTGCCTATTGCGTAGTAGACGCGGTTGGCAAGGTTTTCTGCCGCAGTGGCTTCTGCTTGTGCCTGCTCGCGTGCAGCTGTCTCAGCTTCAAGCTCTTCCTGCCCTTTGGTCACCTGTTCATTGAGTTGTAGGATTTCTTCGTTGGCAGCCTCAAGCTGGGTGTTGAGTTCAGCTATCTTTGCTTCCTGGCGCTCGATGCGTGCCTGAAGGTCGGCTATTGTCTTCTTCAATACTGCATTCTCTCCTCCGGTCTTGTCAAGCTTTGCTTGCATCTGGCTGAGAAGATCGCGGTTTTTCTGAAGGCGGTCCTTTATGCTCTGGAGATTCTGGCGCACTTCTGCACGTCGGTCGAATTTCTCACCACCTTTATCCATACTGTAGAGGAGACCCTCTTGGATGTTGATGGAGTCAAGACCATCATATATGTCGCCCATGAGAAGGAGCAAAGAGTCATTGAGAGAGGATGCCTGTTCATATTGCACCGTTACAATCTGAAGAGAATCTGTCGAACTTTTGCCTTTCTCGCCGCTACAGGACGCCAGCATCAAGGCACCCAAAGCACATAGTGGAATTAATTTTTTCATAGTCATTATTTTTATATTTTTCAAAATTTCAAAAATATTTTTATCATTTTGAGCCTCGACTCATAGTGATAATGCACAGTGATGATGCAATAAGCATTGCTCAATCCGAGAATAGCCAATTATGCATTATGCATTAGAGATCCGCTCCTTTGATGACTATAACAATTTCCCCCTTTGGAGTGTTCGATGAGAAGTGATCAGAAAGTTCCTTTAGTGTGCCGTTGTGGAATGTTTCGAATTTTTTTGAGATCTCGCGGGCTACACATGCCTCCCTCTCATCTCCGAAGGCTTCTGCAAGTTGGCGAAGTGTGCGGGGGAGTCTTACCGGGCTTTCATATATTATTATCGTACGCGGTTCCATGGCGAGTTGCGCCAAGCGCGTAGCCCGCCCCTTCTTTAGAGGCAGGAAACCCTCGAATACGAATCTGTCGCATGGCAGCCCGCTACCAACAAGAGCCGGCACGAATGCCGTGGCCCCGGGAAGAACAGTGACATCCACTCCAGCTTTGCGGCATTCCCTGACGAGCATGAACCCCGGATCTGATATCCCCGGTGTCCCGGCATCCGAAATCAGTGCTATGTCTTCCCCAGCCTCAAGTCGTTCGGCCAGATGCTTCACTGTGGCATGCTCATTATATTTATGGTGGCTCTGCATCGGCGTGTGAATATCGAAATGCTTCAGCAGCACACTGCTCGTGCGCGTATCTTCCGCCAGAATGAGATCGGCCTCCTTCAAGACTGTAACAGCCCTGAATGTCATATCGTCAAGATTGCCGACCGGAGTAGGTACGATATAAAGCATAATAAATCTTCTGATTACTAAAACCTAAATCCCCACAACCTCACAACTCCACAACCAACAACTCCACAACCCCACAACTTAATAACCTCACAACTCCCTAAAATGCGGCCTAAGTATCTCCATAAACGCTGCCACATAGCTGTTTTCTGGATCCCATTCCAGTTCGCTGTAGAAATAGTCTTCTATTATGGAGTAGTCTTCTATCCCTTCCAAGAATTCAAGAGTGGAGTCAAACATCTTCATATTCCCTTCAAAAAGTTCTCTTGAATAGAGAAACCGGTCGTTGAGCGAGAAGGCGGCTTTCAGTTTTTGCTGTCTTTTGGGCTGGGGGGTATTTTTTACGTCTCCTTTTACCACTGTGGCGGCCGGAGCCGCATTCCCTTTTACTTCTCTTACCTTCGGTTCCTTTACGCTGAGTTCTGGCTCCTTGGGAGTAATTTCTTTTTCCTTGGGTATGGATATGGCGTGTGTATCTTCCACCGTTTCATCCTCTGCCTCGTCTTCCTCCACTCCCTCGGTTGCCGATTGTTCTGTAGATATAGGGATAGGGGAGACCTCTTCAGTCTGCGATGGTGAAAGGGAAAATTCTGCCGGTTCTTCAAAAGTCAGAAGGATGTCGTCCTCTTCGATTAGCCCGAGATCTTCATTTCCCAGGTCAGGGTCATCTTCTCCCAGATCGGATAAGACATCTATGGTGTGTAAGACAGAGGTTTTATTGGCATCAGGCTTTTGAACTGAGAACACCACTTCCGGCAGTGTGGGGACAGGGGATGAGGGTGGTGCCATCACGAAGTCAGCGTGTTGAGGTTCCGGCTTGGGAGCAGTAGCTTCCTCCTCCAGGCACACAGCTTGCTCAGCGAGCTCCGCTGCTTTGATATTCAGAAGTATATATGTTTCCGGCAAAGGGTTCCCGTCGCGGATAATTCTAAGAAGCCCCTCTATCTCGATGGCCTTCTCAAGCATGCTTGTCACCATATTTATAAAATGTCTTTTCTTTTAATAACAATTCTTTCCCAATTTGTTATATGAATTATAAGAATTATATAAGATTTATAAGACTTATATGATTTATAAAAACATTGACATATTATTAGAAATTATGGATCATAAAAAAATTATCCCTCCTTCAGAACTTATCATCAATGAAGATGGCTCAGCATTCCACATCCATCTCCGTCCGGACCAGTTGCGCGATAATATCCTTCTTGTCGGCGACCCCGGAAGGGTGTCGATGGTGGCTGAGATGTTCGATTCCATCGACTACGATGTCCAGTCTCGTGAATTTCACACTGTAGCCGGTAAATATAAAGGAAAAGACGTAATGTGCATTTCTCACGGTATTGGTTCCGACAACATTGAGATTGTTGTCACTGAACTCGATGCTCTCGCCAATGTGGATTTCAAGACGCGAGAAGTCAAGCCCGAGCACCGTACACTCAATATGGTGCGCGTAGGCACGTCCGGTTCTCTTCAGCCTGATCTACATATAGGCGACTACGTGATTGCGGAAAAGGCTACCGGCACCGATGGCATTCTCAATTACTATGCTAAGCGCGATGAGGTGTGTGATCTTGATTTCCAGCGTGAGTTTATGCTCCATACCGGATGGCTCCCCACTTGGGCTGCTCCTTATACAGTTGATGCCGACCATGAACTCGTAGAGCGAATAGGCCGCGACGACATGGTGCGTGGATGTACTGTCTCTGCCGTAGGTTTCTACGCTCCTCAGGGGCGTCAGGTGCGGCTGGCGCTCGCCGATCCTGATCTTAACGCGAAGATTGAGAGTTTCCGCTTTGACGGACGTCCTGTGACTAACTTCGAGATGGAATCCGGTTGTCTGCAAGGTATGGCGAAAATGCTCGGCCATCGTGCTATGACCGTCTGCTGCATCATAGCGGAGAGGACTGCTACTAAGGCCAATACCGATTATAAGCCTCGCGTTCGCCAGCTCCTCCAGACTGTTCTTGACCGCTTCTGACTTATGGAAAACGGGCTTCCCAGCCAGCCTAAACGGTGATGTGAATAAAATTTTTTCTAAAAAAATCCTAAAAAATTTGCATATCCCGCAAATTTTAGATAACTTTGCAGTCGCTTCGAGGCAGAACATTCTGCCTGTTGCGTTATGATTGCCTTATGGTGTAATGGTAGCACACCAGATTTTGGTTCTGTTTGTC
>CAYSMP010000184.1:0-7443 GCA_964432215.1 uncultured Sangeribacter sp. | reverse complement strand
CCACCCGCCTTCAGAGACTCAGAAGTGGCTCCACACTTTTGGGTCTCATTTTTTTAACTTCAAATCTTATAAAGCCTTTGGGCTTTATAAGATTTGAAAGGTTATAAGGTTAGGAGGTTCGAAGGATATAGGTTAGGAGTTTAGTGGGTATAATCTTTGAGAGAGTAAAACTTAATTTAAAATTTTGATAGAAATAATATTATGGATATGTTTTCTTTTGAAGGGTTAGATTTATCTCAAAAGACACGAATGTTGATTGTAAAAGTATATAAAATAACTCGTTCTTTGCCTATAGAGGAACGATTTGGTTTAACCTCTCAACTCCAAAGATCAATCGTATCCGTACTATCTAATGTAGCTGAAGGAAGTGGGAGAATAGCACTAAAAGAAAAAATTCATTTCTTAGAAATTGCCTACAGTTCTTTAATGGAAGCCTATTGTCAAGTTGGTATTTGTCTCGATCTAAACTATATAAACGAAGAAACGCATAGGAATTTAAAAAACGATTTCTTCAATGTTTCCAGATTATTGAATGGATTGCGAAATAGTTTCATTAGAAAGCTCAATGAAAAACAAAAATCTCCATCCCCTCACAACACCACAACCACCCAACCTCATGACCCATCGACTCCATAACCAAACAACCCCATAACCTTATAACCCCATAATCTTATAACCTTTTTTTAATGAAATTAAAAAAGTTACAACATTTTGTTTGGCAACATGTGCTGTTGTTGTTATCGATGTTTTTCATGACTTTTGGAGTCGCGCTTTGCGTGAGGTCAAACCTTGGCAGCGGCGTCATTTCATCCATCCCGATGTCGTTCACCCTTGCCGGTGAAGCTGGTTTGGCTCCAGGTTGGACCATCGGAGGATACACCAACATCATGAATATTATCCTCGTTGCAGCTCAAATCCTGATACTGCGGAAGAGATTTGAACTCGTCCAGCTCTTCCAGCTCTTGGTGGGATTCATATTCGGCGCCTTTCTCGACCTCAATATGTGGATTACTTCCTTCTTCTCTTCCTACGAGCCACTGTATAGCCAAATCATAGCCCAGTTGACAGGAACCACCGTACTTGGCTGTGCCGTCGCCACAGAGATTCGCTGCGGATCTGTCACCATGCCGGGAGAAGGTATTCAGGTAGCGATAGCGAGAGTCACCGGCAAACCCTTTCCAATCGTCAAGATAATGGTAGACACTACGCTTGTAGTCTTGGCTGTGATATCCGGTTACTGTTTCTTTGGGAAGTGGCCATGGACTGTAGTTGGAGTCGGCACACTGTTTGCGATGTTCTATGTAGGCTACGTAGTGAAACTGGTCAATCCGCATCTCGGCTGGTTTGACCGCCTCCTCGACTATCGTCCAGGTTTCCGCCGCTACATCTACGGCCTCGCCCGCTTTATCTACCCTAAAAAAGAAGGGGATTAACTCAACTTTCGCAAGTGAAAGTTGAAGGTTAGAGGGTTTATAGGTTAAAAAGTTTATAAGTTTATGGGTTTATAGGTTTATAGGTTAACAGATTAATAGGATGACAGATTAATAGGTTAGAAGGTTAATAGGTTAAAAGATTAAGTGAAAGATGTTATAGATTGATTATTCTAAAAAATAACCCTACAACCTCATAACCCCATAACCTTATAACCTCATAAACTTATAAACCCATAAACTTATAAACCTATAAACTTATAAACCCATAAACTCAAATTATTTATTTGTCAATATCAAATATAATCACTACCTTTGCCAAAAAACTAACGATTATGCAATACTACATATTCATCAACGGCACCACGGTAGGCCCTATGAACGAGCATCAGCTCTTCGCATATAATATCGACCAGAATACAAATGTCAGCACCGATGGCGTCAACTGGCGTCCCCTCTATACGTATCCCGACCTGATGGTGGCGCTCCGGCAACGCGGCGGAGGTATCGGTGGTAGCGATCTCGCCACCAAGAAACTGCTCTGCGGTCTCTTCGCCATCTTCCTCGGCTACCTTGGAGTGCAATACTTTCTCCTTGGCAAGACGTGGGGCGGAATCCTTACCATCCTACTCTCATGCATCACATGCGGCCTATGGTCGATAGTAACGCTAATTCAGGGAATACTGATGCTTTGCATGAGCGAAGAGGAATTCAAGCGAAAATACATCGAAAATCCAGCCACTATGCCCCTCTTTTAGCATACCAAGTATTCAAGTTTAAATTTAGTCAGAAAAAAGTAGCCAGTACACTCCGCGGGCTAACTATTCTGGCTACACACTATTTGGAGCGTGTGAGCAGAGTAAAATGCAGCATCTCTATGAGCTGCTCGACTTCTAAGAAACCTGCAACTTGGAGAGGAAGCGGTCGCGGTCTACTATGTAGCGGATGTGGTGGCCCTCCCCTATCTTCTTGTCGCCAGCCATAGCTTTGATGTCGAAATGCAGGGACTTGCCCTCAATCTTTACGAGGGTAGCCACTGCCTCTATCTCATCTCCCATACCAGTGGGTGCAAGATGCGAGCATTCCATGAAGCCGCCGACAGTAGTCTGGTTATCATCGAGATATGGAGCTACAGCAAGCATTGAGGCATTCTCCATTAGTGCTATCATGGCAGGAGTGGCGAGCACCGGAAGGTCGCCACTTCCTATGGCTTTGGCTGTCAGGTGCTGTACTACGATAGTACTGCTTTTGTGGCTTAAGCCTTGTTTTAATTCAGAATTCATAAGGCGTATACATAATTGAAAAGCGGGCTGGGAAGCCCGCCTTCCATAATGAATGACACGAGGGGCGATTGGCAGCTGCCCCTCTTTAATTATTTCACGAGGGTTGAGAGAACATCGAAGAAGGCTGGGTCTTCGCCAACTGTGACGTTGGCAACACGGCCTTCCGGATCAATTATGAACTTGGTCGGGAAACCTTGGATGCCATATTTGGCAGTCAGGTCCGTACCTTTGGGGTTGTAGACCTGAAGCCAAGGAAGCTCAAACTTTGCCACTGATGCCTTCCATACTTCTTCTGTGTCGCCACAGTCAATGCCCAGAACCTCAACCTTACCATTATACTGCTTATAGGCTTCCTTCAGTGCCGGGAAACCCTTGATGCACCACGGGCACCATGAACCCCAAAAATCAAGTATGACCCACTTTCCCTTCAAATCGGAAAGAGAGAGAGGCTTGCCGTTGATATCGTTGAGGGTGAAGTCAGGAGCTGCAACCCTGTTATCAACAGCTATTACCTGCTCTTGGGGAGCAGCCGCGTTATCCTGTGCTTTAGCTCCGCACGCCGTGATGGCGAGCAGGAGGAGGGGGAAGATGTATTTTTTCATTTCTTCTTTCTTGTTATATTATACAAATATTCTACCACAAAGCGCCTCTCCGAGGCTACTGAGACATTACATCTTACCCCAGACTGAAGTCTGGGGTTTCGACACAATCATCAGGTCTCCGACCTGACACTGTTAAAACGCTTGTGTAGGCTTATTTGTTGAGTACGCCAAGCTTCTTGCCGACTTTGATGAAGGCTGCGATGGCACGATCAAGATGCTCTTTCTCGTGAGCTGCGGAGAGCTGCACGCGGATACGTGCCTGACCCTTCGGAACTACGGGATAATAGAAACCTGTCACGAAGATACCTTCCTTCTGCATCTCAGCGGCAAACTCCTGAGAGAGTTTTGCATCGTAGAGCATCACTGCGCAGATAGCCGACTGAGTAGGCTTGATGTCGAAGCCGGCCTCAAGCATCTTATCGCGGAAATAATTTACGTTTTCTTTAAGTTTTGCATTCAGCTCGTTTGACTCCTTGAGCATCTTGAACATCTCAAGACTTGCGCCCACGATGGAAGGAGCTACTGAATTGGAGAAGAGATAGGGACGGCTACGCTGACGGAGCATATCGATCACTTCTTTCGGACCGGTAGTGAAACCACCCATAGCGCCACCGAAAGCTTTGCCAAGTGTGCCTGTGAAGATATCGATCTTGCCATAGCAATCAAATTGCTCAGCCACACCATGACCGGTCGGGCCAACAACACCGGCGGAGTGTGACTCATCCACCATAACAAGGGCATTATATTTCTCGGCGAGCTCGCAGATCTTATCCATAGGAGCCACGTTTCCGTCCATAGAAAAGACACCGTCGGTAGCAATAATCTTGTAGCGGCAACCCTGCTCATCAGCTTCCTTCAGGCAACGCTCCAGATCAGCCATGTCGGCATTGGCATAGCGGAAACGCTTTGCTTTGCAGAGGCGTACTCCGTCGATGATGGAGGCATGGTTTAGAGAGTCGGAGATAATGGCATCTTCCTCTGTGAAGAGAGGTTCGAAAAGACCTCCGTTGGCATCGAAGCAAGCGGCATAGAGGATAGTGTCTTCGGTCTTGAAATAGTCAGAGATAGCCTTTTCAAGCTCCTTATGAAGATCTTGGGTGCCACAAATGAAGCGCACGGAGCTCATGCCGTAGCCACGATTGTCCATAGCCTTTTTAGCAGCCTCAACGAGACGGCTGTTGTCGGCAAGTCCGAGATAGTTGTTTGCGCAGAAGTTGAGCACGTCTCCTTCAGTGCCTTCCACCTTTATGTCGGCGCTCTGTGGAGTCACGATTATTCTTTCGTTTTTGTAAAGTCCGGCTTCCTTGATGGAGTCGAGTTCTTCTGTCAGATGCTTTTGAAAGTTTTTGTACATGGTAATTTCGTTGTTTTCGTCGTTGTCATCGTTTTCGTCGTTGTCATCGCATATCGTTGACAATGTTGAAAACGATGAAGACGATGACAACTAAGTTCGGATGTAAAATTATAAAAAAATTGGTATTTGTGCAAATAAAAATGCTCCTCCTTATGATTGGAGAAGCATTTCCTTTTTCAAATGGATTTTTCAACATTCCAGACGAAGGCTCGGAGGCCAAGCATCGGACGGTCTTCATCGAGATGTTTTAGTTTTGCAAGCAACGGATCGACCTGACGGTCTTCCACTATCGTTATGATGGCGCTTGCAAGTCCGGGCCACGCATGGCTGCCATAGTGCGGTTCACCCTTGTGGCTTCCGCGTCCTTTCACATCGCTGAAGGATGTGTAGCCACGGCAGTTGCTCTGCGTGAGAATATCCACTATCTTTTCATAGTGGGCCTGGTCGAAGGCTATGAATATTGATTTCATTGTATAGTAGTTTTCATCGTTGTCGTCGTTGTCATCGTTTTCATCGCAAATGTTGACAACGACGACAACGAATTATTTTTTAACTTTTTCTTTGCGGAGTTTCTTGCGTATGTTGAGGACGCCTCGCCCTGCGAATGAGCAGTAAAGTACGGGGACGAAGAGCAGCGTAAGGATGGTAGAGAATGTCAGACCACCGATTACAGCCGTACCCATCGGCTGCCACATCTCGGCACCTTGGCCGCTGCCTACTGCCATCGGCACCATACCGAGGATGGTGGTGGCAGTAGTCATGATCACAGGACGCAGACGTGAACGTCCCGCATCAATTACCGCACGACGTATCGACATTCCGCGCTCACGGTTGAGGATGATGTAGTCAATAAGCACGATACCATTCTTCACTACAATACCGATAAGCATGATGGCACCGATCATCGACATCACGTTGAGAGTATGACCAGTCATCCAAAGAATCAAGAACACACCGGAGAATGCAAAGAGAAGCGAAGTCATAATGATACCCGGATATGTAAAGCTCTCAAACTGGGCTGCCATCACGATGTAGACAAGCAATACGATAAGAATACCGAGCATAAGGAGGTCGGAGAAAGAATCCTGTTGGTCTTCATAACTACCGGCGAGCTGGATTGAGATACCAGCCGGCAGATGCATCTCATCGATGAGGATTTCAGCTTGCTCCACTACCTGGCTCATTGGAACACCGTCGACAACAGTAGATACAGTCACAAGACGCTCACGGTCTTTTCGTTCGATAGTAGGAGGTGTGAAACGCTCAACCACTTTTCCAAGTTCCTTGATACGCACTTGTCCTCCGGTCGGGGTTGCTACCACGATATTCTCAAGGTCTTCGATAGTGGTACGGTGCTTTTTGTCGAACATGACTTTGATGTCATACTCCTCACCATCTTCACGGAACTGCGATGCTGTAGCACCGTTGACACGGTTACGAAGCATCTGCGCTACCGTAGCGAGGTTGAGGCCATAGAGACTCAGTTTCTCGCGGTCGAAATCCACCTGATATTCGGGCTGGTAGTCGCCACGGGAAATCATGACGTCAGCAGTGCCTTTAATACCCATAAGGGCCTGCTTCAGCATGCGGGCCACGGAGTCAGTGGCAGTGAAGTCGTAACCATAGATCTCGAAGTCAACTACAGACTGGCCACCCATGCCGGATCCTCGGCCACCACCTACGTTGACCTGTGCCTTCACAAACTCAGGGAATTGTTCCTTGATGTCTTTACGCATTTCATCAGCAATTTCCTTGATGCCTCGTTTACGATCTACCTTATCGTAGAGGTTTATATTCATCGAGACGATATGAGCACCATTGTCGCTAAGCGAGGCAAAAGTATTGTCGGAAGAAGCCGGACCTACGGTAAACGAGCATACCTTTATCTCCGGATATTTGGCACGCCAGAGTGAGTCGAGACGGCTTGTGGCGTCATAAGCCCTTTCCACACGGCTACCAATCGGAAGTTCGAGGCTGACGCCAAGACGACCATTATCCTGAGTCGGGAAGAACTCAGTGCCCACAAACTTCATAAGGAATATGGAGCCCGCAAATATACCAAGACAGACAATTACAGTAACAGTGCGGTGAGAAACCACTGTACGTAGCACACCGGCATACCAATTGTCGAATCTATCGAGCCCCCTCTCAATCGGACCATAAAGTTTGGTGAAGAGAGCGCCATGATGCTGCACTCGGCGAAGCCACTGCGAGCAGAGCATAGGAGTAAGGGAAAGCGCACAGGTGGTAGAAATCACCATCATGATGCAGACCATCCAACCGAGCTGACGGAAGAGCACACCGGTCATACCAGTGACGAGTGTCAGTGGGAAGAATACCGCAATAAGGGTAAGGGTAGATGCGATTACTGAGATAGCCACCTCGTTGGTTCCGTGCACTGCCGCTTGTTTTGGATCAGAACCTCGTTCGATATGCGTAGTGACATTCTCGAGCACCACAATCGCATCATCAACCACCATACCGATTGAGATTGACAGCGCCGAGAGAGATACGATGTTGAGGGTATTGCCTGTCGCATACAAGTAAATGAATGATGCGATAAGAGATACAGGGATAGTGATCACGATGATCATAGTTGCCCTCCAACGTCCGAGGAAGAAGAACACTACGAGCATCACGAAGAGGAGGGCATAGAGCACAGTCTCTTCGAGAGAGGCAATAGTGTTGCGGATATTGTCGGAAGTATCGACGATTACACCAAGCTTGATGTCGGAAGGAAGATTCTTCTGAAGCTTCGGAAGCATCTTCATGAC
>CAYSMP010000183.1:0-7480 GCA_964432215.1 uncultured Sangeribacter sp. | reverse complement strand
TAGGGACAGTGAAGAGCCGCATCTTCTTCGCACGCAAGAGACTCCGCGAGCAGCTCTCTGCTTACGCCTGCTGAATCAATGCATAATTCATAATGCATAATTAGGATGCCAAATAGAAAAGACACACGGAAAACAATGATAAATGATTAATGATCAACGATCAATTAAGATACACACGAAAGACACTATAAACTATACTACAAGAAAATACCTTGAAAGACACTCTTTGACCTTGATCGTAATTTGATGCTTGAAAGAAACACACTGAAATACTGAAAAACACAAAGTCCTTAATCTAATTTACAATATATATATATACACCTTAATAAAAAAATAATACTGTGAAAAAAATGCTCCCTGCTTCGAATTCGAAGCAGGGAGCATTTTTTTAATCCGGCCTACGTTCACACGCAAGCCGGATTGACGTTTGTTTTACATTTTAACCTAATACAATCTAATTACCTGAAATCGTCTTTATATCAAACCTAATTTTTCTTAGTAATCCTTATAGCTGCACCCCCGCCGGGTGCAAGTGGTTGACGGATTTTCTGACCCGGCTTCACCTGCACCGTGCGGATACGATAAGCCTGCGGATTATCCTTCCAATGGGCTTCAGGAGCGTCTTCATAGATTGTCGCTTCATACTTCTCTCCTTTGGGAAGGAAACTCAAGTCTATGACGGCTGTACGGGCATTGTCGTCAGTTATGGCGCCTACGTACCAGTCATCTGAATTCTTATCCAGACGTGCCACAGTGATATATTTGTTGGGTTCAGCCTCAAGATAGCGGGAATCTTTCCAATCCACCGGCACATCTTTGATAAACTGGAAAGCATCCGGGAATCGCTCATAATTTTCCGGAAGGTCACACGCCATCTGCAGAGGCGACGGCATTGTCAGATACAGCGCCAGCTGACGTGCAAGAGTAGTTCCTGCCTGAGAATCCTTACCTTCGCCATAATAGCTAAGCTTCGTCTCAAAAAGACCGGGGGTATAGTCCATCGGGCCGCCTTTCAGACGTGTAAACGGCAGCATACAGGTGTGAGACGGAGGATTACCTCCAAACGACTCAAACTCTCCACCCCTCGCCGACTCTTGGGCTAGCCAATTCGGATATGTACGACATAGACCCGTAGGACGTGGAGCCTCATGACTATCAACCATTATCTCATATTCAGCCGCCCGCTCTATGACGTGGCGCACGTGGTCTACCATCCACTGCGATGTATGATGCTCCGAACGCGGGATGATTGCACCTACATAGCCGGTCTTGACAGCGTCGTAGTTATTATCTTTCATGAATTGAAAAGCACGATCAAGCTGCAGCTCATAGTCAGCGGCATTGGCTGCCGTCTCATGGTGCATAATAAGCTTCACTCCTTTTTCTTTCGCATAGTCACGAAGAGCGGGAAGATCAAAATCCGGATACGGTTTGTCAAACAGGAACTGACGGTTTTTGCGATAGCTTGCCCAGTCTTCCCATCCTTCATTCCACCCTTCTACAAGCACTCCATCAATACCATGTTTTGCAGCGAAGTCAATATATTTCTTCACATTCTCGGTATTGGCAGGATGCCTTCCGTTGGGTTTAAGCTTCGTATAGTCGGTCACTCCCGGCTTCGCGAGATAGTCATCAGAATATGCCCAGGTCTTTTCATTACCCGTAAACATCTCCCACCATACACCCATGAACTTCATGGGCCTGATCCATGATGTATCCTCTATCGCACATGGCTCATTTAGGTTGAGCACCAACTGGGAGGCAAGTATGTCGCGGGCATCATCACTGACTATCAGCGTACGCCAGGGTGTATTGAAAGGCATCTGAAGATAAGCACTGACACCAAGGCGGTCAGGCACAAGATGACTCTTCATAGAATATGTGGCAGGATCTACATCAAGCAGCATTGCAGGATAACCATCAAGGGCTGCCTCATGCATGTTGACATACACGCCCTCTCCTGTCTTCAGCAGCATCGGGGTTTGTATCGTCACTCCATCCACACGCTGAGCCTCCGTATGGCGTCCATACGACTTCAAGGCCTCGGGAAGTTCAGTAAAAGTAGTCTCCGACCATAGATACTCATCCGTATCATAATCGCCGGGAATACAATAAAGCTTGTGGTCGCCAGTATAGTTGAATTCAGTCAATTCATCTTTTAAAGTAAGATAGTTCGATCCTTTTTGAACAGGTAATTCATAACGAAAACCAAGGCCATCGTCAAAGACACGAAATCTCAAAGTCATAGCCCTTTCGGGATTATCTGCCTTCAGGCGCACAGCAAGTTCCTTGAAATGGTCGCGCACTTTGGCATATTCTCCCCATACCGGTTCCCATGAGCGGTCAACAGTCACTGTGTCGATTCCCTCAATACGGAATCCATTGGTAAAAGCCGTCTCATCCGCCTTGATACCGAGACGGCTGTCAGCGATCAACTGTTTCCCCTTGTAATCCAAAGAATACACCGGCGTCCCATTAGGGTCAACATCTACATTAAGCTTTAAAGCTCCGTTCGGGGACGAGATATTCACCGCCGCCATATTCGCGATGCCGGTGAATAATACTGCAATAATAAAAAGATTTCTTTTCATATGAATTTAGTTCATGATGATGTTATAGCCATACGGCTTAAGTTCAATAGTCACAGGAACTGCAACCTCTTTATTAGTTATAACATCAATCATGGTAGATCCGGCAAGAGTTATAGGAGTTTTTACTGTCTGAGTGGTCCCTGTAGTATTGACAGCAACCAACAGACTATGACCCGGTATGGAGCGAGTAAAACAAACCACGGGGATCAATTTTCTTATAGTTCTTTATTGCATACGGACTGGAATAGGGTCCCCACTTGCCTGTGTCGCCGAGTTCATATATAGGCATAAGCCATACGATGTCGACCCCTAAGTCTTTCAGACGAGGTATCTGTGCCTCCACTCCTTTGAGGTTGCCTTCGGGAGAGAAATTGCGTACAAAAACTTCATATATTACCCGATTTTCCGGCATTCGCTCTTCCTCTACAATATTTTCCACGTGCTTGGAGCAAGCCACTCCTGCAATAAGAGCTATGAAAAGGAGAGGAATGTCATTGATAAGTTTAATTTTCATGGTTGCTTTTGCTATTATTTTTCATCGCAAAAGTACTCAATCTTTCCTTAATATCCTTACTCTCCAAAGAAGAATCAAAACCACTTCACCGATATCAACCTAATTTACAAGCTATTGCCTTTATACAATTCTAAAATATATAAAAACCATCTCTCATATTCTCTACCCTCGCTTAAGCTTATTGATTTAGGACTTCCTTTTGCCAAAGATCATGAGATAGTGCCAATTTTATTTCTAAAATGTAAACCCATAAATGATGTGGGTAATGTTATGTTGCCTAAAGATGTCATTTCTTGTGAAAACAAAGAGTCTTAGGCCTCTTTCATTTTGCTTTTCCATGATTTCCTCAAAATATGATAAAATCCTGGATTTTTTACAAATTGTAAAGTCCATATAAACGTTTATTTCAGTCCTTTAGATTAATGGTTAAAAATTGTCGTGAACCTTTCTGTTACAGAATTGTTGCACGCCTGTAACACACTGTTTCAATAATGATATATTAATTTAATCCGTTGTAATAGGCTTATCCTTAGCCTGTTACAAAATTGTTTAGCCATTGTTTCACTTGTTGCAAAATTTTGTCGAAACATTTAAAAATTTCATAACGTTATACAGACAAAGACAAGTTCTTTTAAACTTTAATTAATTTTAACAACCCTTGAATTTGCGTAAGCAGCTCAAACAAAAACTAAACATTATGGCATCCAACAACAACTTCCGCACAAACCTCCTCAACCTCCAGTCAAACCTCATGAGCTTCGCTTACCAGCTCACTTCTGACCGCGAGGCCGCAGCCGACCTGCTCCAGGACACTACCCTCAAGGCACTCGACAACGAGGAGAAGTTCACCTCCGACGCCAACTTCAAGGGCTGGGTGATGACGATAATGCGCAACATCTTCATCAACAACTACCGCCGCAATGTCCGCCAGGCTACAATCGTGGACACCACCGACGACCTCTACCACCTCAACACATCGCAGGAGTCAGCGCTCGAGACTCCGGAAGGAAGCCTCTCGGTGAAGGAGATCACTGCTGTCATCAACACATTCGACGACGAGTTCCGCATCCCCTTCAACATGCACATAGCCGGTTACAAGTACAGCGAGATCGCCGAGGAGCTTGACCTCCCGGTAGGGACAGTGAAGAGCCGCATCTTCTTCGCACGCAAGAGACTCCGCGAGCAGCTCTCTGCATACGCCTGCTGAAAACAATGCTTAATGCATAATTAGGATGCCAAATAGAAAAGACACACGGAAAACAATGATCAATGATTAATGATAAACGATCAATTAAGATACACACGAAAGACACTATAAACTATACTGCAAGAAAATACCTTGAAAGACACTCTTGACCTTGATCGAAATTTGATGCTTGAAAGACACGGAAAGACACAATACTTGAAAGACACACTAAAAGATAATTGCCTTAATCTGAATTGATACTATAAGTGAAAGACACAAGATCCTTAATCTAATTTACAATATATACATACACCTTAATCAAAAAATAATACTGTGAAAAAAATGCTCCCTGTTTCGAATTCGAGGCAGGGAGCATTTTTTGTCAATTATAGGTAGTAATATAAGGTATTTTTGACAAGGTCACGGCTATGCCATATTGGTACACTAGGGAAGAATTGGAAAGAACTGTTGACGAGATAGAAATCACTGTCTACACGGCATATATTTGGATCCGGATACATGCCGGGGATAAGTATATTTTTCCGCATTAACAGATAGAGAAATGAGCGCGCAAAAAATCGAAATCTTCCCTTCCGGATATAGACAGCAATACTCTCACGCAAAGAGGCAAAGAGACAATAACGCAGAAAGTGCTTGAAGAACAAACGAAGTCAAATTAATATTGGGCCATTTTTGTCGAGCCGGTTATCGAAGAAAAGGGAGAAGTAGACAGGAACATAATGGATTTTACCGTTGCTTTCTACGATATGGTTATTGGAAAGGACATAACCCTGCTTAATTCCATACTCTGAATTAGACACGAATCTACTTATCGCTACATGCCTTTTATAATCTTTTCCCGACTTAACTTCTATTGGCACCACCGACAAGGAATCATAATCGTCATATAGGAAGTCTACCTCACCCTTATTTCGATTGTCATAATAGAATAGCTTGTTCTCATTAGCAGCAAGTTGGCAAGCCACTGCGCACTCATATACAGAGCCAAGATTTATGCCACATTCCGTTTGAAGCACCGGAGCAGGGTTAGTACGATATAATGCTGCCGTAAGGAGTCCGGGATCATTGAAATAGAGCTTGATAAGGTTTTTATGCTCTGTTTCCGCCAATGGGAATCGAGGATTGGAAATAGCGTTGACCCTCAATGCCGTGCCAGAACTTACAAGATATTCTATCTCTTCCTCATAATCGGAGGCTCTCCTACCCTTCTTATCTTCGATTTCTTTATATATCACCCGCTTCTTCTTATTCTCCATATTAGATGGGATAAGACTGTATAGGCGTCCGATCTTCAAGGAATGTTCCTTATCATATTTAGCTGCATCAACTTTATAGAGCTCAGTTATGGTTTGTTGAATGGCTCTGACCTGTATAAGGTCGTGCGTCGCAAGATATTTATTTACAGCTTCAGGCAATCCGCCTACTAAAAGATATCTCTTATAGACATCCATAATCCGACTGTGCAAACCTTCCGGAACATCTCGGAAATGTCGGAAGCATTCCTTAAGAGTATCAATGACTGGCATCCCAATATTACTGGCTATCATGAATTCCTCAAAATCAAGAGGAAACATATTTAGGATATCGATGCTTCCGAGAGGGACTGAGTTAGATTTCTTAAGAGTGACTCCAAGAAGAGATCCACTGGCAACGTATCTATATCTTTTGTCCTCCTTCAAGAACTTAAGCAACGTAAGAAGATGTGGATACTCCTGTATTTCATCAAGAAATATAAGAGTATCCGAAAAATCCCCAAGTGGGGATGAGGAAAAAGCTGCCAAAGTCAGATAGAAGTCTTCCAGACTTCTGACGGTTTCGAAAAGTCTATTTTTTTCCTTATCCTCAATGAGGTTGATCTCAACGATATGCTTAAAGAATTTAGAAGCACAGTGCCTTATTATAAACGACTTGCCTATTTGTCGGGCACCAGTCACCACTAATACCTTATCTGATACAGAAGCAAAATACGCATCAATGTTTTTTTCAATCTTTCTAAACAGCATAATATCAAGGTCTTACAAATAGTCCTACACTTTTCAATACCAAAATAGGCTTAAAAATCACACTTTTCAATACAATTTTAGCCTGCAAATATACACTTTTCAATCCTAATATCCAAATTTTTATGAGACAAGATATCTTTTCATTATCTTTCCAAAAATCTTTCAGACATACGTATGAATCTCATAAGCCTTGACATAGAAGCTACAAACAATGGTGAAATGCCAGAGTGAAAAAGAAGAATTCAATCAAGTCCGGCAAACAAGGAGCAGAAAAGAAAATCGCCCCGGTGAGAGGCGATAATAATCTTGTAGCCCTTATACTGATGATTAACCAAAGCCGTACCGTTCAAGGCTTACTTACATAAACAAGCCAAATGTGATATAAACATATAAGATTTGGCTGTCTGATGTAAGAAAAATTGTATGTTTGCAATATGAACGACTTGACAGTATCAAATAGGATGCCTTGCGTATGCCTTTTTTATGTATTGTCCGGCGGACAAGCTTATTTCCTACGGGCTTCGAAGCCGGCGGCGTGGACGGCGTCGATGATGGCGGCGTGGTCGACGGTGCCGTCGACGGTGGCAAGACCGGCGTGAAGATCGACTTCGACGGTGTCTACGCCTGCTACTGCGGCGATAGCTTTCTTTACTGCGTTCTGGCAGTGGGGACAGTTCATCCCCGTGATGATGTATTCCTGTGTCATATCTGTATGTATATTTGCTTTAGGATTATAAAATCTGCGAATAAGAGAGTATATCAGCAATCCGGCAAGGATGGCGGAACATATCGTGGAAAATGTGCTGAACTCATGGTGGCATGCACCGTGCATAGCCGCATCATGACCGATGGCAAACCAATGAGCCGGCATCAAATAGTCGATGGCAAGCCCCATAGCCATTGCTCCTACTATTATGGAGCCGAGATAGACTATCGCTGCCCTACGCCCCATCTCGCGCGAAATAAGAGTGAATGAAGCGAAATTGGCGGCAGGTCCTGCCATCAGCAATACAAATGCTGTGCCAGGTGAAAGACCTTTCAATATCAACGATAGCGCGATAGGAATAGAGCCGGTGGCGCATACATACATCGGGACTGCCACGATAAGGGCTATAATCATTGATACGATAGGTTTATTGCCAAGTATGGCGAAGAAATCTGCCGG
>CAYSMP010000182.1:0-7513 GCA_964432215.1 uncultured Sangeribacter sp. | reverse complement strand
TGGGCAAGATGGCCGACCTCGTGCTCTGGGAACCCGCATTCTTCGGCACAAAGCCGAAACTCGTCATCAAGGGCGGTCTGATCAACTGGGCAAACATGGGCGACCCCAATGCTTCGCTCCCGACTCCACAACCGAAGATCATGCGTCCGATGTTTGGTGCATTCGGCAAGGCAATGCCTATCACATGCGCCCGCTTCATTTCTCAGGCAGCTATGGAGGCAGGTATTCCGGAGAAAGTCGGCACACAGAACCTCTTCTATCCCGTACACGGCGTGCGTCAGCTCTCAAAGGCAGACATGGTCCGCAACACTGCGACCCCACACATCGAAGTGGATCCGGAGACATTCAATACATACGTCGACGGTGTTCTCGCTACAGTTCCCCCTGCAAAGGAACTCCCGCTCGCTCAGCTCTACTGGTTTAGCTAATATAAGCTGCTCAGCAGCCACGCATTAATCTGCGGGAACTACACAGTCTGCAGTTCCCGCAGATATATTTTGTTTAAGGGTTTAATGGTTTAAAAGTTTAAGAGTTTAAATGTTTACAGCTGACTATCCAGTCTTTGAATTTTATAAGCTTTACTCAAAAATCTAAACCAACGAACCAATGAAGTTGATTAAACTCTTAAACTATTAAACTATTAAACCAAATACAATGGAAGTAATCACCGAAATCATCGGCAACATACACCAGCCTGAATGGACCGAAAAAATTAAGGGCATGCACGTCGAGACTATCTTCGTCGACCAATGGACTGCCCAGAAGAGCCGTTTCCTCGTGACGAGCGATCACGGCCATGAATATCCTATCGCCCTACAACGAGGCTCCCGCGTAACGGACGGAGACATTGTATTCTTCGACCCGGAACACAACAACGTAGCAATCTTACGTCTCGACCTCAGCAACGTTCTCGTAATCGATCTCAGCGGTCTTGAAAAGGAGTCTCCGCTCGATATAATGCGTATCAGCGTAGAACTCGGACATGCCATCGGCAACCAGCATTGGCCTGCGGTCGTGAAAGGATCTAAAGTATACGTTCCTCTCACTGTCGACAAGAAAGTAATGCTCAGCGTCATGGAGACTCACCATATCGAAGGCATCACCTTTGAGTTCCAGCCCGGAACAGATGTGATTCCTTTCCTTGCTCCCCATGAGATCCGTCGACTCTTCGGAGGAGCCTCCCACGAAAGTCATTCACACGTCCATTAAGAGATCTAAGCGGCTTGTCCGCAATCTTAAGACTAAAGACTAAAGACTGAAGACTAATATGAAAATAACTCATCTTCTCCAGATGACCGACTCGACTTTTCCGGTGGGGACCTTCTCTTTCTCCAACGGACTCGAGACAGCATCCCACATGGGGATAGTACATGATGCCGATACCCTCGAACAGTACACACGTTCAGTGGCACGACAAGGTGCCTTTTCCGACGGCGTGGCTGCTCTGATTGCATATCGAGCTACCAACGCCGGAAATCAGGAGGAAGTGAACAAGATAGACCGCGAGCTGATGCTCTTCAAGATGAACGACGAAGCCAGGATGATGCTCCAACGTATGGGCAAGAAACTCGCCGAGCTTGGCGTGAAACTTTTCCCGGACTGCGACATCATGTCTAAATGGCTTGCCGACATCAAGGAAGGTAAGACTCCGGGCACGTACCCCATAGCCCAGGGTATTTCCTTCGCGGCTGCGGGCCTCAGCGAGGAGGATCTTTTCGCGTCACACCAATATGGAGTCATCAACATGGTGCTTAGTGCAGCCTTGCGTTGCGTAAGAGTGTCTCACTATGACACCCAGATGATACTGCAACGTCTCTGCGCAGAATCGGATGCACTCTTCGAGGAAGCCAAAGACATGACTTTCGAAGATATGAATTCCTTCGTACCTGAGATGGATATCTTTGCATCCCTCCACGAGAAAGGCAACATGCGAATGTTTATGAATTAATTATCCTAAATTATAAGTCTTATAAGATTTATAAGACTTATAATTATTAAGACTCAAGACACAAACAATGTCAACCTGCAGAATAGGCATAGGCGGCCCCGTAGGATCGGGAAAGACTGCCATCATAGAAGCTATCACTCCCCGCCTCCTTGAGCGCGGGATGAAAGTGCTCATCATAACCAACGATATAGTAACTACTGAAGACGCCAAACACGTACGCAAGACCTTGAAGGGAATCCTTATGGAAGACCGTATCATCGGCGTAGAGACCGGTGCATGCCCCCATACAGCCGTACGTGAAGACCCTTCAATGAACATCGCAGCCGTTGAGGAAATGGAAGCTAAATTTCCCGATGCTGACATCGTGCTCATAGAGTCGGGTGGCGACAATCTGACACTAACTTTCTCTCCGGCACTCGTGGACTTCTTCATCTACGTGATCGACGTGGCCGCCGGCGACAAGATCCCCCGCAAGGATGGCCCCGGCATCTCGCAGAGTGATATCCTCGTCATCAACAAGACAGACCTCGCACCCTACGTGCATGCATCGCTTGAAGTAATGGATCACGACAGCCGCCTCATGCGTCCCGGCAAACCATTCGTATTCACCAACGCCATGACCGGAGAAGGCATCAACGAACTCGTCGACCTCATCTTCAAGATGGCCCTTTTCGATAAGAAATAAGTTTTCATCGTTGTCGTCGTTTTCATCGTTTTCAACGAATAAATGACTATGACGGCAACCATTAAAATCTCATGGCGTATCGGCGACAACGCTGACAACGCTGACAACGACGACGACCATTATGGCTTTCCCCGAAACATACGAATATACCGACGTTGAGATAGTGAGCTTCGACAATGCAAAGGAGATGAAGCCCTACCTCACAAAACCTCGCGCCATGTATGTAGGCGCTCCCGGAAAACACGGATACCTCCGCCTCGGTTTCGAACTCGATGCCGAAGGGAAATCCATACTCCGAGACCTTGACCGCAGGGTGCCCCTTATCGTGCAGCAAGAGCTATACTTCGACGAGGAACTCCCCGGTATGCCCTGCGTCTATATCCTTTCTTCCGGAGGCCCCAATATCGATGGGGACCGTTATCGCCAGATTTTCACCCTGAAGAAAGACGCTATGGCGTTTGTCTCTACCGGAGCTGCCACCAAACTTGCAAAGATGCAAGATAACTATTCCGGCCTCCTGCAGACTATACAACTTGATGAGGGTGCTTACTTTGAATACCTGCCTGAGCCAATATTTCCACATGCCCATACCCGCTTCATCAGCGACACACAACTCGTGGTGCATCCCACTGCTACGGTATTCTACTCTGAAATCTATATGGGTGGACGCAAATATTACAATGGCGGAGAGCTCTTTAAATTTGATATCCTCTCTGTTTGCTCACATGGCGAACGTCCCGACGGAACCCAGCTTTTCCGTGAGAAGTTCATCATCGACCCACAAAAATCGCATATCCGCGACATCGGAATCATGCATGGTTTTGACATATTTGCCAATGTCCTTGTGATGACTCCGGAAGAGAATATCAAGCCCATCTATGAGGCTACGGAGGCCTTCTACGACCCTAAACAGAAACTTGCAGCCGGAATCACCCACTTGCCCAATAATGCAGGACTCCTATTCAAGGTTCTTGGCATGGAGACAGGACCTGTTAAAAAAGTGGTGCGCGAATTCTGCTCCAAAGTGCGCCAGCAAGTCAAAGGAAAACCACTGCCTCCGGAATTCCCATGGCGTTAATCTATGGAAGGGAGGCTTCCCAACCTCCCCACCAAACTTAATTCTAAATTATCAATTCTAAATTATTATGAAAGACTCAAAGGCAATGACTACTGTCACCTCCATTCTTGATGGAGCAGGACAGGTAATGTTTCAGCAGAGCGCATGGACGGGTCTGCTATTTCTCGCCGGCATCTTTTGGGGTGCCTATGAATGCCATACTCCGGCAGTAGCATGGGGCGCGGTGGTCGGACTGATCGCCTCCACCATAGCAGGAGCGTTGCTCGAGCCCAACGCCAAAGGTGGAAGCGCTGGACTTTGGGGTTTCAACGGCATACTTGTCGGGTGCGCCTTCCCTACTTTCCTCAGCAATACCTGGCTGATGTGGGCTGCCCTCATTTTTTGCGCAATGCTCTCGACATGGGTACGCACCGGCCTTAACAACCTTATGGCGCCCTTCAAGATCAACTCGCTGACATTCCCCTTTGTGTTGCTGACATGGCTTTTCCTATTGTCATCGCGCATTCTTGACGGCATTGCTCCTGCCTCACTCTCAACCCCGGCACTCGCTGATCATTTCAGCCCTGCTCTTTCCACCAGCTTTGGCGATTTGGTGATATATTGGCTTAAAGGAGTCTCACAGGTATTTCTTATCAACTCTTGGGTGACAGGTATCCTCTTCCTTGTTGGGCTTGCCCTCTGCAGCCGCTGGGCTGCCGTATGGGCAGGAATAGGCTCAGCCATCTCACTCGCACTGGCCATCCTTTTCAAGGCTGACGGAGCCGACATCGCAAGTGGTCTCTTCGGCTTCAGCCCGGTGCTTACAGGTATTGCAATCGGTTGTACATTCTACAATCCTAACGTAAAATCCGCTGCCTGGGCGGTAGTGGCTATCGTAGCTACATTCTTCATCCAAGCAGCGATGGACGTGATGATGGAGCCGTTTGGTCTTCCGACATTGACCGGTCCTTTCTGCGTTGCAACTTGGCTCTTCCTGCTTCCCCTTTATAAATTCGACAAAGGTGGCGACATGCACTCCGAATGGGATTCTGAATGGGATAGCTTCGTAGCCAAACTGCGCAGCAAAGAAAACAAGACCAAAAAGTAATTGTCAATATCTTGTCAATAAAATTTATAATTTACAGTCTATTAATATTATAAGATTTATAAATCTTATAATATTGTCTACAGACTGAAGACTTAAGACTCAAGACTCAAAAACAAAGACTCACATGCACATGGCAGACGCGCTCGTGTCGCCGGCTATAGCCGCCGGCACAGGAGCAATAGCGGCAACGCTGATCGCAGTTGCGACATCAAAAGTGAAACAAATAAGAAGAGACGACATCATCCCCTTAATGGGGGTGATGGGCGCCTTCGTTTTTGCTGCACAGATGATCAACTTCTCCATCCCAGGTACCGGCTCAAGCGGTCACGTGATAGGAGGTATACTCCTTAGCGCGGTACTCGGACCATGGGCCGCTTTCATCACTCTCTGCTCTGTGCTTATAATACAATGCCTCGTTTTCGCTGACGGGGGTCTGCTTGCCTTGGGTTGTAATATCCTCAATATGGCGGCTACCTCTTGTCTTATCGCCTATCCCCTTGTCTACCGTCCCATCGCAGGATCATCACTGAAACCTTGGCGCATCTCCCTCGCTGCCATAGTGGCATCTATCGTAGCCCTTGAAATCGGAGCCACCGGAGTGACTATCGAAACGGAACTATCAGGAATCACAGCCCTTCCTACATCCACATTCCTCGCATTCATGCTCCCCATACATCTTGCCATAGGTGCGATAGAAGGGGCAGCCACTGCCGCTGTGCTTTGTTTCCTTGCCAAATACCGTCCAGAGACCCTATTCGGTGATAATATATCCAAGAGTGAGGCAGAAAGCAATGGACGAGGACGCAAGGTATTGATTGGATTCGGCATTGCAACCCTAATATTCGCCGGTGCCTTCACATGGCTTGCATCCACAAATCCCGACGGCCTTGAATGGTCGATTGAGAAAGTATCGGGAATATCAGATATGCCTTCCGCCACTCCCGCAACGGCATTCATGCCAGACTACGACTCTCGTTTCGCAGGTATCGTCGGAGCACTGATCGTCATGGTGATGCTCTGGGCCATTACTACGATCATCTTCCACCGCATCCGCGCCTCCAAAAAATAAGGGTTTTCATTTTTTATGTCCCCGATTTTTAAGCCAGCTTCAGCTCGGAGAGCTGTCATTATTTCGAAACCCCAGACTTCAGGCCGGGGACCAACTCGCCTTGAGAAAGCAATCACGATCCTCAATGCACGGCAGGTAAAGCCGGATAGCGCGTCGCATATCGGAGATATCGACGCGCGCGCATTGCTTATAGTGACAATCGTTTATCTCATGGCAATGCTCAGCGTGCCACTCCAACGCACAGATACAATAATATGGTTTGCGGTCTATCCGATTATTTCGGCACCGTTGGCACATATACCATATGAACGGCTTTTCAGGAATTCTCTCTACGTCGTTCCACTCCTCTTCTTCATAGGAATATTCAATCCTTTTTACGACCGCCAACCAGCATTCACAGTTTTTGGACTGACAATTTCCGCAGGTTGGATAAGCTTCATATCTATCCTAATACGTGGACTCCTCGCCACGCAGGCGCTCCTTCTATTGATTCGTGTCGCCGGTTTCAACGAAATGTGTGAGGGACTGCGCCGTTTAGGATGTCCCGGGGTTATAGTCACCCAGTTGCTGATGGTCTATCGCTATCTCTCTGTCCTCCTCCAGGAAGCTCTGACTATGCAACGAGCACGTATGGCCCGCTCCTACGGTAAAAGCTCATTCCGGGCCTCAATGTGGGGACCATTCGTAGGCCAGCTCCTGTTGCGCACCATCGAACGTAGCCGCCGCATCAATATGGCGATGAAAGCCCGTGGCTTCTACGGTTCTCTCAGCACATCTCCACCCTCCCGGTGGGATACGGCTGCCACAGTCTACTGCCTCGTCTGGATACCGATATTCTTCATCCTCCGCTTCCTCGATATTCCCACTCTCCTCATCTCCCTGATAAATAATTATGCACTATGACCCTCCCCGCTCTCGAATTTAACGACGTCTGCTTTTCCTACCCCGGAGGCGATGAGGTACTCCGCCACATATCATTCTCCATCCAACCCGGTGAGAAAGTAGCCCTCGTCGGCCTCAACGGCTCGGGGAAGTCCACCCTGCTCCTCCACACCAACGGCCTACTGCTACCCGACAGTGGCACAGTGTCAGTTAATGGCAAAGTCATCGACCGTAAAAATGTTGAGGAGTGCCGAAAAAGTGTCGGCATGGTCTTCCAAAATGCCGACGATCAGCTTTTCATGCCCACTGTGGAAGCCGACGTAGCCTTTGGTCCACGAAATATGGGTCTGAATGAAGAAGAAATCAAACGGCGCGTAGGCAGAGCCCTTCAACAGACAGGTTGCTCTGAATTAAAAGATCGAACACCGTTCCATCTTTCCGGTGGGCAGAAAAAAATGGTATCAATAGCCACAGTGCTCTCAATGGAACCGGATATCCTCGTCTTCGACGAGCCCACTTCCGGACTCGACTTTGCAGCCGAGGCTCAGTTCATAGGGATTGTAGATCGTCTCCCCCATACCATCCTCATGTCATCGCACGATATGGACCTTATTCGCCGCCTATGCACACGTGCCATCCTCATGGAGCATGGCTCTATATCCTACGACGGCCCCATCGACACCCTCCCCTACCCTCTGATCTCTACGCTTTAAAACAGCAATCGCTGCCGGGGTTTGGCAGCGATTGAGATATCCTTTGGGTTT
>CAYSMP010000181.1:0-7581 GCA_964432215.1 uncultured Sangeribacter sp. | reverse complement strand
GGAAAAGACATCATAGACAAGAGATAGACAAGTTTAAATGAAAGAGCCGTGTATATGGAGCATAGATTTCCTTGAAGATATTTGCATACACCATCTCCTCTATCTAAATCTGAGTAAAGTTCATTCAAATTTAGATTTTTACAGCACTTTCCGCATTTAACACACTTGAAACTCATCTAAAAACTAAAGTATTGTTTCTATTACTCATAAATTTATCAAATCCCTGAGTGTCATCAAAGGGCAAAACAATTTGTAATTGACGTATTGCGCTTTGCAATTCTGAATTTAATTCAGTATCAGACTTCGCTTTAATTATTCCAGAAACAGTTTTGTTTATTAATGCTGTTTCTCTTTGGAATCTTTCAAAGTCGATCTGCATTAGTTCCGCGCAATATACTTCCAAAATAGCTGCTTGTTGCCTGTAATAATTTATATGATCATCAACTGTAGGTATATTATTAAGAAACCTCACCACCGCATTTATCAACGGATTTTTATCAAGAATATATAATAGGCTGCAACTTAGGATTCCTGTTACTAATGTACTACAGAAAGTTACAACAATTTGTCCAATCGCAGGAATCATTCCTATACCCGTTTTAGATACTAAATCTCCTACTGATGTTCCCACAATAACACTGGCACCAGTTGCTAATATTTTAGCTCCTGCCCGGAATCTTTCTCCAAATGGCAAACAATCAGGATTAAAAAGAAGAACCTTTATTGCTTCCACAAGGGAAGCCCATGATTGGCGTATTATTTTAACAACATTTTTTGCTGTTGTAAAAAATATATTACATAATGTTGTGGTTATAGAAGAGAGTATTCCCGATATTGAACCTTCTATGAATTTATTCCATAATTCTTTATATCGAATTTTGGCATTCGTTAATCCTTGTTTTATTCCATTACCAATAGCTGTGAAGAGAGATTCTCCACTATGAGTCCGATTTAATAAACAGGTTTTTGTTTCATACCATATTTCATAAAAAACTAAGCCTAATGCCTGCCTCAGACCCATACGAGCAGCAACATTACCAGATGCCTTAATGGCATCTCCCCAAAAATTTCTACTTGAGTAATACTGAAGATTTATCTTTTTATTATAGGCACTTCTTGCTTTTTCATCAGCTGCTAAAATTCTTCTTTTAGTTTCCTCGTTTAATTCAGGATGACTTGCTACATACTCACTATTAGTTTTTTTACCCATAGAAGCATTTCTACTTTTATTAGTCCAAGCAAAATTCGTAGGTTGGTCGGCAAGTTCTTTCCCATCTAATCCAGATAATACTCGTCCTCGATCAGTATATATTTCATGCGTTGAAATGATATGATCAAGTTCAGCTTTTTTCGTAGGAGGAATTCCTTTTGCTTTAGTAATATACAAGGAGCCTCCATCATAATCATCCAGTATTAACTTTCCACTATTTTGAAAATTTTCTCTTGCTTGATGTTTAGTTTTAGCAAAGTTACTGTTCCTATCTCGATGCCAGAGATCATGAATCTCTCTTGAATAGGGGCTTTGTGAATTATATGTTGCCTCGTTTCTTGAGTTTTTATAGCTCATTTGAGAATCTGACCCAATATTACGAACATTATGAATAGTATCTACATCACCACCATGCTTATCCTGAATTAAAAAATCTAGGCCAAAAGAGGATATTAAACTTTCCAACACTACTCTCTCATATTCTTTTAAGATACTTTTATAGGGAGTAGTATCAGCATCAGGAACATAGGATTTATCGATCTCCAATACTATATTATTCATAACAAATTTTTTATTTGAAATAGAAAGCGTGAGCCGACTATGCGTACTTCTGAAGTGATGGCCGTAGGAATTGCCAGTGATGCAGATGTAACGACAGCAGCTCACGTGAGGACACGTGAAGTCTGTATGTCTCATCTCTTGCATCGGTGGAAAGTTTCCTACGTTTTACACTTCACAAGATGAGCATAACGCTTCCTTTATTTATCTCACGAAATCATTGCAACCTCTTGAAAGAGACTTATACGACTTCGATATTGCAAATTTACAAATAATTTTTGTATTTGCAAGGGATTTTAGGAATATTTTTTTGCTGTCTTTACTTCTGCATCATAGGGATGGGCTAAATCGGAGGGGGCGGACATGTCGGACTTTTCGGACGAGTCTGAGATGTAAGGGCTGAAGTTAGCGGAGTTTTTCGACTTTGAGGAAACCGGCGTTTAGGCAGTTCATAGCTTTGAGGTCGACTCCGTATTTCGCAAGGAAGGCTTGATGGACCTGTGGGGCTATCATGCTTCCCATCATCGCTACGGGGAAGATGGTGCTGATTTCTACACTCATACCGGGCTCGATGTGGTAGCCGGCACTGTTCATTGTGCCTTTGGTGGATACTTTGTATGTTCCCATTTTATATAATGATGAATTAAGTAAGCTTTTTCAGTGTTCAATTTAAATTCGGTAGAGGGAGGAGCATGAAGTTGGAGCCTTCGTGGATATACTGGAGGATGGAAAGGCACAGGGAGCCGAGGAGGAAGGTCTGGATGCAGATGATGGCTATGCCTTTCTTCATATCTACTTTGAAAACTCCAAATACGGGACTGCAGAGTAACTTCAAAGTGTCTTCGGAGTGGCGAAGTTTGACAATCATATAGATAGCCCAAGCTATCAGATAGGCATAAATTA
This sequence comes from uncultured Sangeribacter sp., assembly GCA_964432215.1. GTDB lineage: Bacteria > Bacteroidota > Bacteroidia > Bacteroidales > Muribaculaceae > Lepagella. The sequence continues at coordinate 4,910 of CAYSMP010000181.1, read as the reverse complement.
GATACTGGAGGATGCCTATGGCATAAAAGATAATTGCTTCCATGTGGTTTCGATTTGTTATTTAAAGAGCCAATAAAATTCTGCGATTAAGAGAGCTCCGAGAATGACGGTCCAAGTTATCGTTTTCGGAATACTTCCGGTTTCGAAAGACTTCCAGTTGCTTCCATTACTCTCTTCTTCTTCTTCGTCATCTCCACCTACTAATGCTCCGAGACAAGCTCCGACAATCGTTCCTAAAGGAGGAAGGATGAACGAACCAACCACACCTCCAATGATAGCAGCTATAATCGTAGCCCAAATGCCATTCTGCATTCTTGTGATAGATTTAGATTGAGGTTTATAACCCGTCATCTTCAATATTTGGCTTTGTTCCCAACGTCGAATAAGATCTATCTTTATATCAGTCTTCTCTTTAATTCGACCGACTGCTTTTGACGTACGATAAAGAATCGGGAATCCTATCAGAACTCCAACTATTGTTTTCCAATACCAAGCCCAATCAGTCAGAAATACTGGGAGGAATGCCATGATGAAAAGGAGCAGTCCATTGACGATCATTAAATTTCTATGTTTCTTCTCTTGGACATCAAGTTTGGTAGTCTCTATTTCTAAGTCACACACGGTCTGAAGGGCTGTGGAATCAGACAATTCTCCCTCCAAAGCATTTCTAAGATTATCCGAGTCTACTGTCTGATATAAGGCCAACAACTTATATTTAGTATTTTCAGAACAGTTATTAAGAAGTGTAGCCATCAATTCATTATCGCATAAACTCATCAAGAAATCTGAATTGACCGTGTGATAAACTCCGCCGGTCATCTTCAGGTATTCATCCACCACATAATCGCAAGTAGCCTCTATCTCAATTTTACTATTTTCCACGTTTGCATTTTCGTCATAGGGATGAAGGCTAAAAAACAACTGTTGGTTGATGTCTTGATATGAAGGATAGGGAGAAGAAGCATCTTCCAATTCTCCTTTACTCCATGCTATCATCTGATCTCTCAACCATATCATCTGGTCAAACACATACTGAGACTCTCTATATCGGTTTAAGGAAGACATCAGCATCCCTTTTACCGCTCTATATGATTCATCACCGGCATTGGTCAAAGCTGAAGAGACATCTATCTGCTGTCCGCATACATTATCAAGATCGCTCAAAGCATCATCAACTGCTCTTTTAGCCAACGATACCATTGAATCGATATGTGGTCCTTTAGTCTCTACTATACTCTCACATATTCTTTTGTATTCATATATTTTCTTCTGTTTTTCCCAAATTTGCAATAATTTGCCAAGTCCATTCATAGCAATGCCTACACCTGCAACAGCTATAGCTAACACCCCTTCATCTGAGTTAATCCCCTTCCCGGATTTCTCAGCAGCATCAGCCCATTCTTCGGCTCTTTCCATGCAGAATTTTGCTGCCTGATTAAACACTGAGTTTATTTGAGCCATATCCTTATATACGGATCCAAGAAATCGGTTTAATTCGCTCATTGTCCCATCAAATTCCTGGTCTGTCATGCTTGGAAGGGGCGAATGAGAGTCTTCATTGGATGTAGAAAGAGTCTCTTCCATCACAGCAAGCTCATGAGCATTATCAATTACTGAAGTTGGCAATTCTTCATTAAGCTGGTCTAACTCGTTGAGGGCATCGAGTGCAACTTTCGTATCTTCTTGATTAGTTGACATATAATTATAGATTAGAGATTATAGAGCATTTGAAGTTCGTACATGAATTGAGAATTAATCATGTTGAGTTGCTCATTAAGTTTAGTAATGATAGTTAACTCAGTGGGAGAAAGACTTCCGACATTGAAGTGACGTATCACTTGCCTGATTTCTTTCATCTCATCAAGCTGACGGTCAAGGCGTCGCTCAGCTCCTTTTATTATTTGGTCGAATTTATGAAGATTTCTTTCTGAATGCATTCGAAGCATTTCCAATTGCTTACGGCTTTCAATCTGAGCCAAACGTATCTCTCTGATTCCAGCAGCAATTTGAGGCATATTGCTGACCATGGCAGCAATAGTTGGTGCTGACCGAAAAACTTCGGATAGTCTTGCTGTCTTTTCTGAGGCGACTGAGGTAGCCTCATCGTATGATATCACTGAATGATCTTCCATAAGTTATAGGTTTTATATTGAAGTTGCAAAGTTAGGATTCTTGAGAATGATCTGAAATATACGTATAGTGGTAATGATGGTTTTTGACGCATGCGGAGCATGCTCTGTTACTAAGTTTAAAGCGTGGGAGCGCTGTTGGCGCTATACGTATATTTCAGATCTTATGAGGCCGTCGTAAATTTGCAAAAAAATTCAAATAGATATATCTCTTATGAAACATGGACTTTTTTCAAAAATTCTTGGAGGATTCATTGACTGGATGCCAGCAGACGGTAATGATAATAGTGAAATCGAAGATACAAAATTAAATATACATTCAGACGATTTTGCTGAGGATGAAGACTGAAACCAAAAGCAAACACTTACCACTAACGAAAAATCCCGAGAGGCTGTCTCGGGATTTTTATTCAAATTATTTCTTCTATCCAAGCTCGTACTTTTTCTATTGTATCGTGTTGGGGTTTCATGGTCTTGATCTGTTCCTTGAAGGGAGATTCGTCATGACGGAGGATGAGGCGGATCAGGTCTTTCCATGGTATCTTTATCAGCTGGCTGATGCAAAACTTTATGCGCAATTCTTCAAAGAATGTCTTTATCAATGCAGTAAATTCTACGTCTGCTATGTCTTCGTTTAGGCTCCAAGCATATTCGTAGGCTTGGAGTCTGGTAAGCACTCCCCTTTCCTCAAGTTTGCTTATCATGATTTCAAACATACTGACAGCTGTCTGGATGTTTGAGTCTCTCTTTTTAAGTTCTGATACCACTGCTACATTGGCAGCAAGTCTTTTTAGAAAGGATTCGTAGGCTTTACGCGTGAAGGCTGTCCGGACAGCGGGATAATGAATTGCTTTACTTTCTGACATCGTCACGTCTAAGCCTTTTCCATCTGCGTAATCCCGATAGGCTGTGGCTATTATGCGAAGCGCGATCCGAGCAACATCGTGTGGAGATTCGTCTTCGTGGAGTGAGATCCAGAATGGCCAGAATGTTCGGTCATTGTCATTATCTGTGTCGCGGAGACGGCATGAGAAGTCTTTTTCCGGGAAAACGTTGTTGAGTCGGCGCAGCGACAAGGGCAAGACGGCGTTCCATTCTTTAAGCGTGGTTGTGGTTTCTACTGAGTGATCGAAACCAGGGAGGGAAGTCTCACGACAACCGAAATAGATGCCATGGGATGGATGATATATATCGTATTCGATGAGGAGGTCGTATCGGCGATGACCATCGTGGCTTATGATCTGCTCTTCGATGTGCTCAATATAACGAGGCTTACCAGTATGAAGGATTTGCTCCGGGTCGCTATCGGCCGGGAGGAAATCCTTCAATCTCTCAATATGATGGATTGAGGCTCTGTTGGTCCAATAATACTTGTCGGGATTCATTCGTTAGTCTTTTAGACAACCTATAGGGACAATCCAAATGCCGTCGGCTCTTTTGTAGGCGTAGGGACCGACAGCAGTCAGGACCATCAGGAACTTGGGTTTTCCCATTTTTTGTTCATCTATCTTGGAGGCAAGTTTTGTTAGGGTTTCAGTGGCATGAGCGATTGCATTATCTCCTCCTAATTTTATCTCAATCAGACCATATGAACCATTGCGTAAATGGACCACAGCATCACATTCAAGCCCTGTTTTGTCTCTATAATGATATACTGTCCCATCTATTGCCTCAGCGTACACCCTTAGGTCTCTTATACAAAGAGTTTCAAAGATAAGACCGAAAGTCTTTAGGTCATTAATAAGATCATTAGGTCCGATGCCAAGTGAGGCTGTTGCTATTGAGGGGTCAGAAAAATAGCGGGTGTCAGCCGTTCGAATGGCGGTCTTTGACTTCAGGTTAGGATTCCAAGATGGCATGTCTTCAGTCACAAAAATATTCTTCAATGCTTTCAGATATCTATGAAGGGTATTAATGGATATGCCTGAAGAATCAGCAGAAGAAATATCCTCAAGAATGACCGTGGCGGGGGTTTGCGTACCTTGTATCCGCGCATACGATCTGAGAATCCTCCTGAGTGTTTCCGAATTATTCAACTGCTTGTCAGTGCGCATAACATCCGATCTCACTATAGCATCATAATAATTGACTGCTACGCGTTGCGAAGCTCGTTGATTTAGAGATAATGATGCCGGCCATCCTCCTATGCAAGTAAGATATGCTATATTTTCCAATGACTGCTTATTGATTCCAGACATATCTTCCTTCCCTTCAAAAATAGACTTTAAGCTTATCTCGCCAGTTGAATCCCCGGACTCCCAGAGCGACATGGTCCGCATCGTAAGCCAAGCATATCTTCCAGCTCCACTATGGTAAATATCATCTGTTGACGGAGGCACAGCAGAGCCTGTCAATATGAATTGTCCGACTTCTCTCCTACGATCTATTTCTGCGCGTACGGAATCCCAGATCTGAGGTACTACTTGCCATTCATCAATAAGTCGTGGAGGATCGCCCCTAAGAATAATGGCTGGATTTATCTGCAGCATCTCAATATATTGTTGGCGCATAGCTGGATCAGAAAGATAAACTGTACTCTTAGCTTTCTGTTCAGCAGTGGTGGTTTTGCCACACCATTTAGGTCCTTCTATGAGCACTGCACCCATCTCCTCAAGTCTATATTGAAGGAGTCTATCTACTATTCTTTTTCGATATTCCATAAAGGCCATTTTTTTGAGTGCAAAGATACAATTATTTTTTTTTAAATGCAATAATTATTAATAGAATTGTGAGAGTTGGACGTGTTTTATTGTGAGAGTTGGACGTGTTTTGTTGTGAGAG
>CAYSMP010000180.1:0-7640 GCA_964432215.1 uncultured Sangeribacter sp. | reverse complement strand
CTCTACCGAAAGATTTCGGCAGACACTTATGTGTTTGACGCAAAGATACCTATCGGTGATTTCTGCCGAGTGACAGACACTGAGGAAGAGGATTTGGGCGACATTGGGGATGCCGAGACTCTTGCCGGACTCATGCTTGAGATAAAGGGGGATTTTCCTGAAAACAAAGAGTCATTGCAGCGTGGCCCATTCCGCTTTCTCATCATGCAAATGGAAAAGCACAGGATCACTAAGATTAGGGCCTCTAAAATTAATTGAGTATTGAGAATTCGACAAGTATAATTTCGGGATTAATCGGGATTATTCAGGATTATTCAGGATTAATCAAGATTAAACGAGATTAAACAAGATTAATCCCGAAAAAACGACGGGCTCAACTACCTCACAACTCAACAACCTAACAACCTCACAACCTCACAACCTAACAACCTTACAACTCAACAACCTCACAACCCCAAAAACCTAACAGCCTGACAACTACCATGGAAGATTTTATATATGAGAAGGCGATGACACCCTTTGGAGTGGCAATCGAAATGATATATGGCGCAGATGGGAAGTCGCCGAAAGTCTGGAAACTCTTCGCCATGCAGATATTTTCTGAAGCGGAAGGTGACTATCGCTCCATTGGTCATTTTGGCAACGGGGCCCCTTATCTCGATGGCGTTCCACAGAAAATCACCCTCTCCCATACCCCTCATTTTTGGGTCGTGGCTTCTCTTCCTAAAACACCAGATATCGATCTAAGTGAATTTAACCCGCGCACTGCTATCGGCATTGACCTCGAGAAAGCTGACAGGGCGCAGGTGCTGAAAATCCGTGAAAAATTCTTATGTGAAGATGAGTTGGAGTTACTTCCGGAAATTGAGGATGTCGATCAGGCTTCCCCGGATACAATAAGAAGTTTCATTCTTGCATGGACATGCAAGGAAGCCCTTTATAAATCCATTATGGGAGACAGTCCTGACTGGAAAAATGACTATCGCATTATCTCTCTTCCAAAGATAGCGGAATGTCTCGAAGAAGCCACTCCGGATAAATATGGGAAAGCCGAAATCATCCTTCACGGAGATTACGACTCAAAACTCGAAATGCAACTCTCAGCATGGGAAACTGAAGGTCATGTGCTGACAATCGCTTTCTCCCCTAAAATCGCACGATTCCCGGTCACTCCAATGCCAAATAAAGCATAGTCATAGTAAGCAGGATCATCCGGACGGTATTGGCGCAGGACTCCTGTCAGTTCCTCTACGGCCTTGCGGTCATCTTGCTTGCGGGTAAGGATACCGAGATCTCTTGCTGTATTCCCAACGTGAACATCGAGAGGGATGTATAACTTCGATTTGGGGATGGATTTCCACACACCCATATCTACAATACCATCGTCGCGTACAAGCCAACGCAATGCCATATTGACGCGTTTCAGAGCAGTCTGCTTTAGATTGTTGGGAAGTCCGCGTTTAGAGGTTTTTCCACCATTGGCATCCGTAATTATCTTCTGCATCTCTTCTACCAATTTCCATGCAGGAGCCGGATCATCCGCAGCCCTCACAGCTGCACTGAATGCGTCAAGACTCGGATAACGACGATAGATCTCGCGCAAGCCGGTAAGCAGATGCTGCAGGTCGCGCGCGAAAAAAGTACGGTGGATATTTTGTGCCGGGTCCAGGTCACGGTATCCCTCATCCATGACATAATTATACGGATCATGCCCCATAAGGGCAAGCAATCGCTCAGCATCACGGCATATCATGCTCCGCTTGCCCCAAGCTATCAAGGAGGCAAGCAACGACACTATCTCTATATCCTGGAGCTTTTCGAAACGACGCGGAAACTGCACCGGATCTTCGGGAATAAACTCGGGACGGTTGATGAGGGCGGCTTGCTCATCGAGAAAGGCTTTCATCTCTTCCATAATATTTAATTATAATATTATTTCTATAGGTTCAGACTCGCGGTTGAAGCGGTCGAGGGCAGTGACAGCAAAACGCATACCTTTTATTGCAGAGTCATCGTCGTCTTCGGAGACTAAATACTCCTTGCGCGGAGTCATAACCATGATGGCCTCGACGTTATCAGTATCCAATTCTTCGTCTTCAAGGAATGAATAGACCACAAATCGAATCTGATCGGTCGCTTTCTGAGCCTTTCCTTCGGCATCCCATTCCAAATAAGCTTTTCCATCCTTTTTTGTCATCCTGAGATTGCTGACTGCAGCCGGTTTCACATTTTGATCACCATAGGCAGGAGGAATCGCTACAGTATTCTGATGTACATAGGCAAGCGAGTCAGCCACTCCCTTCATGTTGCCTGTCACCCAATAACCATGCCACCATACATTGCCCTTGATGTTTGGAAGATCGCGCGATAATTTCACTTTGGTAGCGAGCTCATTGGAATCGCCTGTCTTGGGGTCAGCATTATTCATCGTCCGCTGCACATCCTGTCCGATAAAGACATCTACACCATGACAGTTATCATTCCACCAATGGGCGAGGTGACGGCTCGGAGCAGCTTTGAAGTCAAGAGTCCAGTATAACTGGGGAGCAAGATAATCTACCCAACCATTTTTTGCCCAAAGAAGCACATCGGCATAGAGGCCATCATAGTTTTGCAGTCCGTTTGAGTCTGAGCCTCGCGGATCGGTCTTTTTGTTGCGCCATATGCCAAACGGGCTTACGCCAAACCTAACCCAAGGCTTTGTCTCCTTGATGGTTTTATTCATCTGTTCGATGAGGAGATCTACATTGTGGCGTCGCCAGTCGTCCCGCTTCATTCCCTCACCAAATTTCTCATAAGAAGCATCATCCGGTATCTTTACTCCCGCTACCGGATAAGGGTAGAAATAGTCATCGATATGAATGGCGTCTACATCATAGCGAGAGGTGATATCTTTCACCACCTTACATATGTAGTCGCGATTTTCCTGATATGCAGGGTCAAAGAAGATCTTACCGTCATACTTGAAAAAACGTTCCGGATGTTTTTTAGAGATATGATCGGCCGGCAATACCTCCTTTGGGGAAGAAGTCACGCGATATGGATTCAACCATGCATGAAGTTCCATTCCTCGTTTGTGAGCCTCCTCAATTGCGAACTCAAGTGGATCCCATAGAGGAGCGGGCGCAACGCCACGTTTTCCGGTGATCCAACTCGACCACGGCTCAATATCGCTGATATATGCTGCATCTGCACAAGGGCGCACTTGAAATATCACAGCGTTGCAACCTGTGCGGTAAAGGCGATCTATCTGGTCGGCAATATATGCTTTCAGCTGGGCTGAACCCTTTTGCTGTGTGTTCATATACTGTGTCTGGCCGATAATATGAAGCCATGCCCCGCGGAACTCCCGTTTGGGGTTGGAGGCGTTGATGCTTATAGGGAGCAATAGTGACAGGATTACTGCCGCCATTGCTTTAGTTGGGATATAATTATAAAGTTTTCTCATTAACTGTAAAAAATCATTTCTTTAGTTACCGTATGTCGCGCGCAAACGCACCGGGACGTTGCTTGCTACTTTGGATGACGCTCAGAGACGCACGCGGAGCGTGCTTTGTTACTAAAGGGACGCTGCGGAACGCTAAATCAGTCGCCATAGAGTTCATTCCACCAGGAGGGATCATCTTGAAGATGCTTCGCAAACCATGCCATGATGGTAGCATGCCAAGGCTTACGCTTATCATGGTTAGTAATGATATGATTTTCTCCATCCACTTGCACAAACTCCACATCTCTCCCGAGAATACGGAGGGCATTGAAAAGCTGGATGCTCTCCCCTATCGGCACGTTCGTGTCGACATTGCCATGAAGCAAAAGGAGCGGAGTATGAATCTTGTCTGCATTGAAGAGAGAACCATGCTTTGTGAAGAGATCAGGATTGTTCCAAGGATACGATTCAGGCGCTGCAACAGTATTGTAGGAATATCCCCAGTTGCCCTCTCCCCAGTAGGAAGTGACGTTAGAGATTCCTGCGTGTGAAGCAGCAGCTGCAAAAATATCGGTCTTAGTCTGGAGATATTGGGTCATGAATCCACCATAGCTTGCGCCCAGGCAACCGATCTTCTTGTCGTTGACAAAATCATGTGTCCGGCAATATTCCTTCACCCCTTCGATAATGTCATCAGCAGTGCGGTCGCCCCAAGCATTGGCATGTCGGGCAGAGAATTCCTGGCCATATCCATAGGCTCCAGATGGATTTATCACGAGCGCCACATAACCACGCGAGGCGAATATCTGAGGATCATACACGCTGAGATATCTCTGGCAGGGGGAACATCCGCCATAGTAATACACTATCAATGGATACTTCTTATTCGGGTCGAAATCAGGAGGAAGCACCTGCATGCAATCGATGACAGTGCCATCGGAAGCTTTGTAGCTCCAGGATGAAGCCTCGCCTGTCTGCAGGTCGGGATAATCACGGCTATACGGATCATCTACTACCTTTATCTTTCCTGACTTAAGATCAAGCAATTCGCATCTGCCGGCGTAATGATAGTCTGACCCAACAGCCGCCAACCATTTGTTTTCGTCAGAGCCTATCGAGAATCGGGATATATATGGCATTCCAAAATCAATTTTCGAAATATTTCCCGATTTGGGATCAAGCTTATAGACGTTGAGCTTGAAACCATCCGAAGCCCGGAAATATATAAGTCCGTCAGCGCTGTTCCAAATTGGTTGCCCGTCGATGGAAGGATTGAACTCACGGGTCATCGGACGTATCGACTTGTCGGCAAGAGTCATGATAAAGCCTTGCACGTCATAGTCGTTGCTGTATTTATGTCCGCCGTTGTTTTTTCCTATTCCGGCGAAAGCCTCCGGACCCCCGGTAATGAATATTTGCTTTCCATCCGGAGAATAATTGCAAGACTGAACATAGGGATCTCCTTTCACAATGGTGTCTGTAGCAAGAGTATTCAGGTCAAGCTCTATCAGATCGTTGAAATAGAATGGGAATACATCCATCTTTTCAGTCTGCGAGCCATAGATAAGCCTTTTAGAATCCGGAGAAATGTCATAGACCGATGTAGTGTTGCCGGCATATGTAAGTGGTTGTCTTATTCCGGTCTTAAGGTCATATTTCTCAAGATAGTATCTGTTGCGGTGACCGGCCAAACGATCGTCAGGGTCGCGGAGGCGTTTTATAGGTCCAGAGTCTTTCGGTCCTTCTACAAATTTATATAAAATCAAGAATGAGCAGTCGGGACTAAGCGTAAAACTATCTTCCGGCAATTCAGAAGCCATTAAGACTTGTTTCTGAGTGGCAGCTTCAAGAGAATAAAGGGAATAAGTATCGTCGGTCGGCACAGTGTAGCCGATAATGCTTCCCTTTGGCAGCCAAAAGGCCCCTTTCGGAAGGGAGGCATTCAGCGTTTTCCCGGAGGAGCATTCAATTAGCTCTGACCACGACCGACGCTTTTTCTCCCCATACATTGTTGAGTAGGTAAGTATCAAATATTTCCCATCGGGAGACACTGATGCCTGGCTCACTCTCGTACCCAAAGCAGACTCGTCGACACGGAAACGCTTAGTGACAGCCGGCCCCATTGCCAATTCAATATTTTCGAATCCTTCATCCGGTTCAAACTCAAGCTGAATGCATGGATCATCAGGATCGTCAGGAAATGAGATAAATGAAATGAAGAAATCAGCAGTCTCCGCTGGTTCAAGAGTTATTGAGGTCTTGTCCCACGATGGTACGGAATCGGCTGCATTGACTGTCAGCAGACTACCGTAGACATCAGAAAGTTCTGCCATCACATTCGACTTCAAACGAAGTGTGCCCTTCATAAATCTTTCAGGACGCAACCGGGTGGAAAGAGTTCGAAGCACCGGACCCTCACTTGATTTTGGGAAACGCACACTGAGAGCAGTATCAGTCTTCACCTCTGTCCAGTCTGCCGACGGCTTGATAAGTTTGCGATTGATACTCTTTAGAAGTTTTTCATTTGAAAAAGAATTCTTTGCAGCCAGCACAGAATCTGCAGGCACCACCGGAAGACGTAGGGAGACTTCCGGCGAAACCATAAAAGTATCGAATGCTATAGATGCATCATCGCCCCTCATCGCAAAGAATGAGAGGGCGATAGCCGACGCGGCCATTGCCGCAGCCAATTTATTGATCATAGGTTGTGAGGTTGTGGAGTTGTGAGGTTGTGAGGTTGTGAGGTTGTGAGGTTGGGGAGTTGGGGAGTTGGGGGAGGGTTAGGAATTTTAATTTATTTTCCTGACACCTCATAGGCACTTATTGCCTTGAGTTTCATATGATATATCAGTGTTGAATAGGGCCTTGTGCCTGAACCGGAGGCGCCATATGCTGCATTCGTAGGGATGACACATGTCACTGAATCGCCTACATGCATATTGGTCAGCATAGTCCAGAAACCTACGATATTATCACTTGGCTTGCAAGTATAGAGGCTGTCGGCATTGGTCCTCCAACTGGCATCCAATATATTCCCATCGACATAATAGCAATCATACACTACCTTTACAGTCGAATTATCCATAGGCACCAGATTAGAGGCTGTCAAGCTTCTATCATTGTGCCACTGAGCCAATATCGAGACGCCTGGAGCCCATACGGGGGTAATCTTCTCGAATACCTTCTTGCCGTCGGAGCCAACAGTGTCTTCCATACGGGTAAAGTATGCTTCATTGTCGTTCTTCCATGCTGTGTAGTCGTAAGAATCGTCATCGTTGCCGAGACAAGACGTCACGCAAGGAGCGATAAGAAGCGCAGCGGCCGCATGAAGGATATATTTTTGTAGATTCATTAATTTTATTTTTGTCGGGATTTATTTTGCTTGGGGATAAGGCTTGATTCGGGATTAATCTTTATTCGAGACTAATCGGGATTAATCGAGACTAACCGAGATTAATCCCGAATTTTCTTGATTTAGCTTGATTTAGCCTGATTTGCTTGATTTAGCTTGATTTAGCTTGAGTAGCCTTTGCAATCTTTAAAATTCAACTTTGGGGGCTTTGTTGGCGCCGGCCTCGGCCTTGAACTGCTCTTTCTCCTTGAAGCCGAACCATCCTGCATAGATGGTAGTGGGGAATTTCTTGATTGAAGTGTTGTAGTCCTTCACGGCCTGGGTGTAGCGCTCGCGCTCGGTGGCGATACGGTTTTCTGTCCCTTCGAGCTGTGTCTGAAGGTCGATGAAATTTTGGTTGGCCTTAAGGTCGGGGTATGCTTCTTTGACAGCATTTACGTAGATGTCAAGGGCTCCTTTCAGCTTGCTCTGGGCTTCCTGATACTGCTGGATATTCTGCTGAGGATTCTCCACAGCTTCGGCTGCATTGTAAGCCTCAGTCAGTCCGCTACGCGCTTGAGTCACCTTGATGAAGGTCTCGCTTTCGTGCTCGGAATATCCCTTCACCGTATTCACAAGATTTGGGATAAGGTCGGCACGGCGCTGATACTGGTTTTCCACCTGTGCCCATGCTTGGTCTACGTTCTGCTCCTTCTCCACAAGAGAGTTGTAGTTGCAGCTCGAGAGTGTCGACAGCGCGAAGACGGCTACAAGAGCAGTGACTATCTGGCTGATGATTTTCTTCATATCTTAGTATATTATCTTTTACACAAATCGCCTCTCCGAGGCTACTGAGTCTTTAGCTTGACCCCAGGCTAAAGC
>CAYSMP010000179.1:0-7648 GCA_964432215.1 uncultured Sangeribacter sp. | reverse complement strand
TGATTTTGTCTTTCCATTCCCACCAACTTTCACCTGTGATGGGATCTTTGACTTTTGTCCTTTGTCGTTTTACTGACTCTTTCATCTTGAGTGCCTTTCTTGCTCTCAAAAGTGTCAATTTTTTCAGTTCAAGTCACCTCCGGAATACCCGAGCGACATTGTCTCTTGTTCCTTTTTTTCCGTAATCAAGGTACTCAACTTTCGCATGCTAAAAAACTTCACGCAAAGACGCAAAGGAGAAGAGTTTCAATGCTTCGTAAAGCTTCGCGACTCGGTTTTGGAAAGCTCGCAGTGGAAACCGGCTGCTCCGCATCGCCCGGGGAACGCAGAGTTTTTTTACTTGAGAAAGTTGAATCACTAAACTCTTGCCAAGCTTCCCGATAAAATATTTCACTGAAGAGCCAGGATAATGCTTGCAAATATCAAAAAAAGTTTATAATTTTGCTTCACTACAAATAAACATATCTTCACTAACACAACAATCACATGGGATTAGATATTTATGCCGGCACGTTGACCCGTTACTATAGTCACAACTGGAAAAACAAAGTCCAACAAATAGCTGAGGCTAATGGCCAAAAATACGTAATGACAGGTGGATTTGGAAATGAAATAAAACCAGTAGAGGATAAAGCAGAGATAAAGGAGATTCATGACATAGTATGTCATTGGGTAGAAAATTTAGCTTTAGAATTAGATCGTATTGGCACACCAGTGCCTCATCCATTATGGGACGAGACAAATGAACGCGACTATTTCACTGACAAGCCGGATTGGGAAGCTTTCGGTGCGCTGGTAATGTTACAGGCGTGTCATTTACAAAACTGTCCGTTGCCGGAATATGTTGAAAGTGGTTGGATTGCTTTTGATGAACCTATTGTCAAAAAAAGTATGTCACAAGAAACGGGTCTATCGCTGCTCTCCAACGTAACTCATTGGCTACCAATAGAGGAAAAAGCTATGTTTACTATTAATTTACCAACCGGAGATGAAGCATGCGTTTCTACACTACCAATGCTTAAACAAGAATTAGAAGAACTTAACAGACAAATATGGAAAGCTGATGAGCAGACTATATTGTCATGGAGAGATGACAAATACTATTTTCCAATAAAACAAAAGGAATCCAAGCCCATATTTGGTTTTCTCATTCGTAAAAAACATGGAGTGAAATTTCGTACAGAAGAATTGGCGCAATGTGCCTTTTCCATACTATATCAAGCTGTAAATTTTTCCATTGAACATAAAGTACCGCTATTATTGGATTATTAAGTAGCTCACAAAATTAAACGAAATATATTAACCAAGCAGCTGCAAGGGTCTTGATATGATAGCTAACTCAAGATTATCTCGCATTTATCATATCATTAATTTTTGTGGGCTGCTTACTTATCAAAATTTATAGAGTTTTAACAAGCATGATATTGATTTCATCTGATATCTGCAAAAATGAAGTGGTACGTTATTTACCAAGAAAATTCAAATGCAAGCCAACTGATATTATAAGCCGGCTCCTTCAACAGGAAAGATTTGTTATAGGCGACCAAAAGGTGAAGAGACTCTGTCTCTGTTGGAGGATAATGAGATTCAACCAAACAGCTTTATCCGCACCAAAAGGAAGCTATTATTAGACAAGTAAAGCATAAAAAATATACCTAAGTATATAAATCGTCTTCTCCGAGGCGATTTCCGCTCAATCGAATGTCCATTTTCATTTCTTATGTGTAATTTTGTAAAAGGCATATTTTTTTACGACAATGGACAGTAACAAACTAAAAGTCTAATACTGTTTTACGTTCATAACTCATAGATATGAAAATTTATACTTTAACTATAATATTACTTTTGCTTTCCGTTTCTTTTGAGACGGAAGCAAAGAAGAAACATATTGACTATCCTCGCGCTGAGATAAAGGTCGGTTATAACTACCATAAGACATACGTAAATGGTTCCGATGGGATTGTTGAAAAAGACATCCCCTTTATCCTGCTTGCAATTTCTGAACATTCAAAATTCTTCAACGCTCACACTGAATATTTAGATTCTTTGAATTCAACATCCTCTGGTCGTAAGTTATCTACAAAACTCTTCGATGAGGCTTTCAAAAAATATTGGGAAACGAAAGATAGATCATATATGAGTAGTGTAGTATATCAAACTCATTTATATGTCTATATTTCAAAGATAGATAATGAAGTCCGACTATATGATATTATAGGAGCTCTTGATTATGGAAGATATAGTGAACCGATCGAGACTTTGAATTGGGTAATTTGTGATTCGACAAAAGTTATACATGGATATGAGTGCACTATGGCCAAGGCTGATTATCATGGAAGGGAATGGACAGCCTGGTTCACTCCGGATATCCCAATTCAGGCAGGCCCGTGGAAACTGACCGGTCTTCCGGGTCTGATACTGGAAGCTTCAGAATCCTCAGGACAACATTGGTTTTCTGCTACCGGAATTGAAAAGTCAGACAAGCAAATCCTTCCCATATATAAAGGTCGTGACTATGAGAAAATGACCAGAAAGGAGATGTTGAAATCACAGCGGTATGGAAAAGATCATTCGAGCTCTCTTGCATCTGCATTGTTAGGATTGAATCTCGGTTCAGACCATGTTAACACTGAAGAGGAAGCGAAGGTAGATTTTCTTGAAACTGACTATCACGAATAGATTATGAGAGGACTTATTGTTGTTATAATGATTTCAATTTTAGCATCGGAATCATTTTGCCAAAAATATATAGAAAAGAAACTTGAACCTGCTTTGCTGGAGGTAACTTATGAACGGACGAAGGTACTTGACACTTTAGATGTGTCAAATGATTATAAGAAAGATGATCTGACGCTGACAATCGGAAAGACTAAGAGTGCATTCTACAGCAGACAGTTAAAAATACGGGATTCGTTGGAACGCCGATATCCTGAATACGCAATGGAGCAACTAAGAGATCCGAATAGATATTCCATGAAGACAAGTCTTCCCAAAGAAGTCATATTTAAGAATTACCTGGAAAACAAAATCAGGGTGCACGATACATATGATTTTTGCAACTGGATTATTGACGAAGATTTGGATAAACCTGAATGGGAAATAGGCGATAGCGTAAAGGTTATTATGGATTACGAATGCATCATTGCCACTACAAACTTCCGAGGACGGAAATGGTCTGCCTGGTTTGCCCCTGACATTCCCATTCAGGAAGGACCTTGGAAGTTGTGTGGATTGCCGGGTCTTATTCTCAAAGCATACGACAGGAACAAACATTACATCTATGAGGCCACTTCTCTGAAGACTGAAAATATTGGATTTGTAGAATATTTTGACTATGATGCTTTAAACCGTTTTGTAGAGAAAGACAGGCGAAAGGGTCTTTCCCGTAAACAGAAACATATCCATGAGGACCTTCATTACATCATTGTGACTTCCGGTGCTTACGGAATAAATAAAAAAGGAGTTACAAAACGAGAAAACATACCTCACACAAATTACGATTTCGAGGAAACTGATTATCCACACGACTTATGAAACGACTGATTTTCATATTGGTATTTGTACTGGCTACGCTTACGAGCATGGCTCAGATCAATGTGTCTGGCGTTGTCATAGAAGACGTGGCAACCAAAGGCACAGTGTGGGACGGCTATCAGCCCTTATAAGACAAACTTCATCAACAACACATTCTTTACAAACTCTTTACGAAAATGAAAAATTTAATCATTCTATCTTTTATGTGCCTATTTGTTATTACAGGGGTTGCACAGAATAACACTCTCCTATTGGATTATAAATACACTGTAGTATCTGGAGGAAGAGAGAACGTTTTTGATTATCGGCTGCATACGTCTCCAGAAAAATCAATGTTTTATAATACCATTTCTCTTTGGATGGACTCTATATCCCGTACGGATGCCGGTCGCATTGCTTACGGAGAAATGGCTTCTTCATTGATGGCCAAGGGTATGGGCTCATCGGTACCATCGAGGTCCGCAAATATTTTTGTCAACAAATTCTTTTCTGACAACAATATGAGGGTATTCGATGACTTCGAAGATCAATTTGGTTTCTACAATGAAAATTTGGATGAGATGCAATGGGAGATTTGCGATTCTGTAAAATCCATACTTGATTATGAGTGCACTCTTGCTGAGACAGATTATCATGGTCGGCATTGGAAAGTTTGGTTTACGCCGGAAATTCCGATTCAGGATGGTCCTTGGAAATTGCATGGATTACCCGGGCTCATATTATTTGCGGAAGACTCTACAGGTATGCATAAATTTGAATCGACAGGGATAGAACAGACTACGTTTTCAATTCCCCGTATGTATAGGCCAGACTATTATAATAAAGAAGAGCGTAAAGCTTTTCTGATGGCAAAAAGGCAATATTTCAACAATCCTATTGCTTATATTATGCAATCACAGGGCTTGGATCAGAATGCTAATGTTAAGATTTTAGATTCAGACGGTAATGAGATTGACTCCAATAGTATTATAGATACAACATATGATTTCCTTGAAACTGATTATAAGTAATGACATGAACAAAATAACCACAACTACATCAATGTGCGTCATGGCGATAACCGCACTTGCACAGGAGAAAGCCGACATTGTCGTCAGCTACGTATAAGTAATTGAAATACTGCATTGTCAGAAAATGTCAGACAAATGTCAGACAAATTTTAGGGCTTGATTGCGGATTTTTCACTTGCTTTGCAAGAAAATTCGCAAAAGCATGAAAAAGGTACTTTTCACCCTCGCATTATTATTGCCCTTATTGGCACACGCTCAGCAGGAAGTCAAGACAGATTCCTTATCCTCCACACTTGTTGAAGTGGTGGTCACTGCTGAAATGGTTAATCGTTTCTCCGACCATAAGGATTATATCCTATCTCATTCTGAAAAGCAGCAATTCCCTACGGCTATTCAGGCAATACAGACTTTGCCCAAGATTTTGGTTTCCGATCTGACCGTCAGCTCCAGCGATGGCAAAGGAGTGAAGATACTGATCAACGGTGTCCCGTCGTCATCAGTTGACCTTACCTCTATTCCAAGCGACAACATCGCAAAGATACAGTATTATTCACAACCTCCTATCCAGTATTCAAATATGGGATTGGGAGCAGTAATTAACGTGGTCACTAAGAAACAGACCGGTGGCTCTATGATGTTAAATACGCTGAATGCTGTCACTACTGGATTCGGGAACGATGTGGCGAGTCTGAAATATAATTGGGGACGTTCTACTTTGGGGGTATTGTATAATATTAATTACCGAAATTATAATGACCGCCGTCTGGATGAAAAAATTTCCTATCCATTGGAAGATGACCTGTATTACAAAACGAGAGCAGGACTTAAGAGTCCGTATGCTTATGAGCAGCACATGGCGGAACTATCATACTCCAATGTGAAGATGGATGATTATGTGTTCAATGCCAAGCTCTCTCTCGGTGCTTTGAACCGCAGACGTTCATCTGTACAAGATTTAGTTGTGAATCGTTTGGGAACAGATGTTGAAGGCATTGCGTCAAGCCACGACAAGGATAAATATCTTAATCCCGCACTTGATTTATATTTCAATAAAGTATTTGGCCGTCATGAGCTGACATTCAATGCTGTTGGCACTTACTATAATTCATCATACAATTACGATTATGCCGAAAGTGGAATTGATGATGGATTCTCAACTAAAACTGACATCGAAACAGATAAGTATTCTTTTATCGGTGAGGGGTGGTATGGCTATACTATAAGACCTATGACGAAATTGCTTGTTGGTGTAAGGTATGCTTTCAATACTGCCTCACAGAAATATTCAGATGTATCGACCATTACAAACGAGTTTTATACATACGCCGGATTGAACGGTATGCTTGGACAAAATTGGAATTATTCTTTGAGCCTCGGACTGAACGGCAACTATTTCAAAGATCTGAATGGCAAGAACCATGATTACTACTATTTCCGTCCGCAACTCGACATGACATATTTCATTGACGACTCATCGGAACTTACATTGAACTATGAGGTCAATACACTTAACCCCACCATATCCCAACTGACATTTAATCCCTATTATAAGGATGTTGACTATTTATATGCGGGTAATCCAAATCTGAAACCGCAAAACACACATGCCATAAGTCTTTCTTATTTCAAAGGCTTCAAAAAGTTTATAATCAATCCGGAAGTGTCATATACTTATGGCAAAAGTCAAATTGCTCCGGTTTTCAGCGTTTCAGATGGGACAATAAATGAGACTATTGGTAATCTTAAATGGATACAATATTTCAAGGCAAGCCTGTTCATGCAGTGGATGCCATTAGTAAACAACCTTCTGCGTCTGCGGTTGTACTCTGAAGTAATGCACACTCTAAACAGCTATATGGGACAGAAATGGGACCATACTGGCTATACTATAGTGCCATCAGTGTATCTCAACTATAAAAAATGGTCAGCAGAGATATTCTATCAGACAGAAACTGAAATTCTGTCAGGTCAAATGCTCACAACGCGCCCCAGCATGGCAAAAGTTGAGGTGTCATACCGACCAATACAAACTATGACCGTCGGAATAGGCATACGCTATCCATTCTATGATTCATGGAAACAGACCCAGAAAACATTTGGAACAGATGTTATCTCCACATTCAGCATTGAGAGAATCAAGAACAACGCCAATATGGTGTATATGAACTTCATCTTTAATCTGCCATTCGGCAAACCATCAAAATCTCCCAAACAAAAGATTACCAATACTGACAAGGATTCAGGTATATTCAATCGTCTATAATAATGATCCCTTACAGTACGCTTGCAGGTGGACGCCTTTCTAAATGGCCTGGAGAAGATTCAAAGCGGCTTGAAGAATGCACCTGTTGTTGGCGCCACAAAGAAGCATCATCTTGACGGAATGATCAGGTCTGTTGATCTTAAACTGACCCCGGAAGAAATGGAGTATTTAGGAGAGTGTTACGTCCCTCATCCGCTTCTAGGGGTAAAGGCTCAGAACACACCTGCCATGGCCAACCGCAAACAAGTATGGACTCGCAATTCTGACATTCTCAAATAAGATCAATTATGGAATACGTAGCTCTTAATAATGGAGTGAAAATGCCACATGTATCGTGAGGAGCTATTTATAATCTCAAAGGCATAGTTTTCTGAAATATAATAATAAAAAAGCTTTCAGCATTTTACGAAACTCTTTCATGTCTCCAACTTGACTATTTTGACTTGTAACTTCTACATAGACTCTTCGGAGATTAGTATGGATCTTGTATACCTAAGTATAGAAATCGCATTCTTAGAGACGTTTTTCCATAATTTTTTCTCAAATATCAAAATATAGAGCTATCTTTGCAAAATAGAAAAAAGAATCGTTTTCTAAGAAAACCCATCATAGACATGGAAGAGCAACGGGAAAAGATAATTGGAATCTCACGGCATCGCCTTTCGACAGACGGTGACGGTGTAACTACTCTTGTGGCTTTCCACGGTTGTACGCTCCGTTGCCGCTATTGTCTTAATCCGCAATCGTTGAGTGATGGTTGTCGTTTCCGCGAATATTCACCAGAGAAATTATATGCTGAGACGCGTATTGATGAACTTTATTTCATCGCCACCAACGGCGG
>CAYSMP010000178.1:0-7668 GCA_964432215.1 uncultured Sangeribacter sp. | reverse complement strand
GAATCCGTAATCGCCCACAAGAAGAGGAAATGCGCGAGCATCTCCTCTTTTTTGTTTTGCTCACGAAAAGCCGCAATGTAAAAATCTTCTCAGCGTTCTTGCCCGGCGAATTTCACGCTGGAAGCGCAGGGGGAATCATGGATGAAATGAGATTTGGCTGATAGAGAAATTTTCAGTATTTTTGCAGAATGAAACTCGAAGAGATAAAAGACATACGTATCGAAGACTTCGACTATCCTCTTCCTGACGAACGGATAGCCAAACATCCCCTCGCTGACCGCGACAGTTGTAAACTTCTCGTGCACACCGCAGGGCATACTTCCCACCATACATTTTCCGACCTCCCCGACCTGCTCCCTGACGGCACTTTGCTCGTCATGAACAATACCCGCGTCATCAACGCCCGAATGGAATTCCGCCGCGCCTCAGGAGCCCGCATTGAAATATTCCTACTCGAGCCTCTCTATCCTCGTGACTATGCCGTAGCATTCCAGACCCGTTCCCGCTGCCGTTGGCAGTGCATGGTAGGCAACCTCAAGAAATGGAAAGACTCGTTCCTTGAAAAGACCCTCGAAATCGAAGGACGCAAGGTGACTCTCAAGGCTATCCGACACGAAGCACTTCCCGGCAACGCCCACGCAATAGAGTTTGAATGGGATGACGATCAAGTGACCTTTGCCACAATAGTGGAAGCTGCCGGAAACATCCCCATACCTCCATACTTGAACCGCAAATCGGAGGAATCCGACACTACCGACTACCAGACTGTCTACAGCCGTATACGTGGCAGTGTGGCCGCTCCGACAGCCGGACTCCACTTCACCCCGGAACTGCTTGACACCATCCGCGCAAAGGGCATCGATACCCGTGAAGTGACACTCCACGTCGGGGCCGGAACGTTCCAGCCCGTCAAAAGCGAAGAAATCGGCGGCCATCCCATGCATCGTGAGACATTTGAGGTTGATCTCGATCTCGTCCGCACCCTGCGTAAGGCCATCGAATCGGGGCGTCCGGTGCTTGCCGTAGGCACTACGACTGTCCGAACCCTCGAATCTCTGCCGATTCTCGGCATGAGACTGATGAATGGGGATGACTCAATGACCGTAGACCAATGGGAGGCCTATGCCGACAACGCTTTAGCCATTGAAACAATAGAAGCCCTAAAGGCCCTTGAAAATCATATGGAAGAAGAAGGGGCAAACCATCTACAGGCGGCTACCTCAATCATGATAGCTCCCGGCTTCAAGTGGAGGATCGTAGAGGGGATGGTAACTAATTTCCACCAACCACAGTCTACCTTGCTGCTGCTCGTCAGTTCCCTGCTCGATGGCGACAATCTAAACGACCCTGCTTGGCGTCGAATATACCAAGACGCCCTCAACAATGGCTATCGATTCCTCTCCTACGGAGACGCATGCCTCTTTTACGGAAATGGGAAACCGAAAAATCTATGATAACGATGACACCGGCTACAACTATAAAAACAATAAACATCCCCGGCTCAAAGAGTATTGCGGCACGCGCGCTCGTATGCCGGCTGCTCGGCGGCCATGACACCGTGCTCACCAACTTGCCTGACTGCGGCGACACCCGCGGAATGCTACGCCTGACAGAGGCTGTGCGTCAGGCGCTCAGCGCCGGGGAACCCACCAAGGTAGATATAGGGGAGGGGGGCACGACTCTACGCTTCGGAATGGCTGCTTGCGCCTCCATTCCGGGGCTTGACATAACCCTAACGGGAAGTCCGAGATTGATGGAGCGTCCTCACGCCACTCTTGAGGAGGCTCTACGCGAGGTAGGTGGCGACTTGACCGCAATTCCGGAAGAAAACGCTATCCATATAAAAGGGTGTGAACTTACTGGAGGCACCCTCCATCTTGACGGCAGCGTCAGCAGCCAGTACCTCTCTGCCCTTATGCTTGCCGCTCCCACCTGGAAGAATGATACCCGAATAATACTCGAAGGTAAGGTCGTCTCTCTGCCATACATCGAGATGACTGCCGGGGTTATGCGTGCTTTCGGAGCAGATGTCTCAATTCTTAAGAGTGAAGATTCATTTCACGTACATGTGCGTGCCACAGGCTACGCTCAGTGTGCCCGCTACGATATAGAAGGGGACTGGAGCGGAGCCTCCTACTTTTTCCAAATCCGCCTTATGGCCCAAGCCTTGGGTATCGATATCCCTGATTTCGAAATGCCGACTCTGAAATCGCCCTCAGAATCGCTACAAGGTGACAGCCGAGTCGCTGCTATCTTTGCTGAGGCTTCCCGCCTCATTCACTCTTCAACTCCACAACCGGACCGGCTGACAACCCCACAACACCTTAACCTCAACGATGCACCCGATCTTGTGCCGGCAGTCGCAGTAGGTCTTTGCTTAGCCGGAATACCATTCCGCATAGAGGGAGTGGCGCATCTGCGTCATAAGGAGACCGACCGCATGGCGGCTATCGCCACAGAATTGCGACGACTCGGATTCATAATTGCCACCGGCGACGACTTTATGGCTTGGGATGGCTCACGCTGCGAGCCGGAGATTGAGCCTCTGATCCGCACCTACAAAGACCATCGCATGGCTATGGCTTTCGCGCCAGCCCGTCTTGCTTTCCCGAATATCCGTTTTGAAGACCCGGCAGTGGTGAGCAAATCCTTCCCTGCCTACTGGCATGAACTCTCAAAATTAATTACAGCATATTCTGAGCTTTCTGAGTTCTCCAAGCATTCCGATAGTTCCAAAAATTGATCTTACCAAGTGTCACCAATTATGCATTTTGAATTATGCATTATGATTTAGAATTATGACTGGAGCCCTAATAATATTAGCAGTAACCGTAATTATTGGTGTTATATTGTGGGCGTGGGAGAGATTCCGCACACAGCGTCACGGCCACACCCTCCACCATCACAACGATCAACGATCAACGATCAACGATCAATCTTCCTCGCAAGACAAAAGAAGCGAGACGCAAACTGCAGTATGCTGTGGGTTGCACGCCATATGCGAGAAGACGGGCCAAATCAATGAGCCTCCGGTCTACTACGATGATGAGGAACTCGACCGCTTCGCCGGACGTGAGGCCACGGACTATACCGATGAGGAGACGGAGGAATTCCGCGATGTATTGCTTACTCTCCTTCCAGCAGATGCCCCAGGCTGGAGCGTCAGCCTGGAGAAGCGCCGTATAAATCTACCGGCAGAGCTGCAGCCAGAACTCGAACTCCTCCTCTCCGAAGCTTGATGGAAGGACGGTTTGACTTATACACAATCCAAAGACCGACAATTCAAGACTGAAGACTAAAAAATGAATGAATTATTACAATATGCTTTCTTCCGCAATGCCCTTGCTGGTGTGGTTCTGATCTCGGTAGCCTGTGCCGTGATAGGAGTCTACGTCGTCACCAGGCGGATGACCTTCATCGCTGGAGGCATCACTCATACCTGCTTCGGGGGGCTTGGTCTCGGTTATTTCTTGGGATGGAATCCCCTTGCTACGGCGGCTGCCTTCGCAGTGGGAGGGAGCCTTGGTGTTGATGCTATGTCGCGCGGTCGCGTAAGGCAAGATTCGGCAATCGCTGTAGTGTGGGCACTCGGAATGGCCCTTGGCATACTCTTCGTATTTCTCACGCCCGGCTATGTGCCTGAACTCAACTCCTTTCTTTTCGGCAATGTGCTTAATATAACTCGTGCCGACCTATGGCTTTTTGCCTCTTTTTCAATTCTCGCAGTGGCTATATACGCCGCGTTCGGCCGGGTGATAATGGCAGTAAGCTTCGACGAGGATTTTGCACGCACTCGTTATCTCCCGGTTAAACGCGTCAACACAATGATGATGGTGATGGTATCGCTCTGCATAGTGCTGACGATAAAGATGATTGGAGTTATGCTTCTTATGTCGCTCATCTCACTGCCGCAGCTGGTAGCCGAAAGACTTACGCGCAGCTACCGGTACATGATGGTGATCTCCGGAATCATATCCCTCATCGGATGTGTAGGAGGACTTTGGCTTTCAGTACTGATCGACGTGCCTGCTTCAGCCGTGATCGTGATTCTCCTAACTATTTTTTACGCCCTCTCTTTCATCAAACGGAATTGATCGCTACCGTAGGGACGCAAGGCTTGTAGGAAGGAATTTTAGGATCACCACATATAAAAATTAAAAAGGGACCCATTCAGGTCCCTTTTTAATTAAATTATCAATTAACGCGCTTCGGACTAACTTCGATGATCGAGCCGTCAGGATTGAAATCCAATGGTGAAATGCAAACCTCGCGGTGAAACCCGGGACCATTTTCTTTTGCTTTATAGGCAGGGTTGATACGGTGGTAGACTATATACCAACGGTCGGCTTCACCATTCTTGCCGGGCACGCGGAGCACCGAGTTGTGAGCTGTGCCGATCATGCCGTTGCCTCCATTTTGGATCAATACGATGGGGCGCTCAGCCACTTGGATTGGTCCGAGCGGGGAGTTGGAAGTGCCGTAAGCCACATGGTAGTTGGCTGCTCCCGTGTCATCGACCGACCACATGAAATAGTATTTGCCATCCTTATAGAACACGTAGGGAGCTTCGCGGTAGCGGTAATCTTCCAGCGTCCCCCCTTCGGGAGTCATCACCGTGATGGTTTCCTCCTTGATTGAGGTCATGTCGGGGTTGAGTTCGGCACCTGCCATATAGCCGTTGCCCCAATAAAGGTATGGTTTGCCCGAAACAGGATCGGTGAATACATCTACATCTATTTGCTGGCCATGGTTGACTGGCGACTTTGTTATCATAGGCTCGGGGAGAGCTTTGAATGGTCCTGTTGGTGAGTCTGCTATGGCAACCCCAATCTGCTTGGCTTCCTCTCCCTTAGGCTTTGCGCTGAAATAGAGGAAGTACTTGTAGTTGCCATCGATTTTTTTCTCTTCTATTGCCGGAGCCCAAAGATTGCCTTCGGCCCAAGGAATTGATTCAGTGGAGGCATCAAGGGCAACTCCCTCATATTTCCAGTCGCGGAGATTATCGGAGCTGTAGCAGGTGTAATATGTACCTCCCCAGCCGGGGAAACCGTCGGTAGTAGAATAAATATAGTATTTACCGGTGTTTTCGCTGAGCAGAACGTCGGGATCTGCATGAAACTCTGGAAGAACGGGATTGGCGATCTTGACATCTGCACTTGGAAAAGCCTTCTCAAGCCTTTGGTATTCGTCTTCAGTGATTTGGATCACCGTCCCATGGCGGGGATGGAAGTCCATCGTCACCTCTGAGTCAATATTTCGGAAATTTTCGAGATCGGTTGACTCTGTAAACTGATACGCCCCGTTCATATAGACGTCGTACATCAGTATATACTTATCGGAATCGATTAACTTGAATGTCCCTGCACCTTCTACAGCATGTGGGGTCTGCTGTTTATAGTCGTCTGATTCGATCCATTTGCCTGATGTCAGTTTGTCGGTGACAGCTTTTTTGATGCCGTTGCCATCACCTTCCGTCTTATAGAAAAGATGATACTTTCCGTCTTTATATACGATGTCTCCGTCGATGCAGCTTTTTTTGTTTTTCGGAATGAAGAGGGGCTTTGGCTTTCCGATGAAGTCGGTAAAATCATCGTTGACGTATGCATAATATATTATGTCGGGACCATTGCCATGTTGCATGGAGAAGTAGACCATGTATTTTCCGGCATCCTTGTCATATATTGTCTGTGGTGCCCATACACGTTTCAGGTCATCGTGGCCCTTGTAGCGTTTCTGGATATTTATTACCGAAGGAGTCCAGTTTATAAGGTCGGTTGATTTCAGGAGAGTCAGCCCGCGGTTGGAGTCCCATCCTTTATTACATGTCATGTCGGTGACAACCATATAGAATTCTTTTCCATCTTCGCTGCGCAGGATATGAGGGTCGCGCACGCCACCTGTCTCGCTGATGAGTTTTGAGTCGATTACGGGAGCATTGTCGTTGAGAGCACGGAAGTTGAGACCATCGCGGCTGAGGGCATAGTTGACAGATTCGTCGCGGGGATCGTTGCCGGTGAAATATACGAAGAGATATCCGGCCATGTCGTCAGCAGCTATGGCGGGAGCAAACAAGGCAGCCGATGCCAAGAGCGTTGAGAACAGTCTTTTTTTCATGATAAATATAGGTTGTTGATATTAATGTTTTAATTTTTCGTGGGATTTAGATTCAAAATTACAATAAAAAATCGGAATAAGATGCTTCCTAAGTAAAAAAAGTATTAAATTTGCAAAAAAACACGAATAACATATGAAACTGATAAAATTATCGATAGCGGTAGCGGCGATGCTGACATGTATTGCCGGAAACGCGGCCACAGAAGTTGAGGGGATTATTGCATCCTGCCCAGAGAAAGCCGGAGGTATCTATTATGCATATGATGTGTCGGCTGATTCCGTGGCTCCAGCTCCGGACGGGTATGCACCTGTCTATATAAGCCATTATGGGCGGCATGGGTCGCGATGGCCGGTCAATCAGAAGATCTATAAGATAACGGGCGACTTCTTTCAAGATCAACAGTTGGCTGAAAATATTACGCCGGATGGAAAAGGCATATGGAAAATGATCTCCAGGTGTGCTGGCAATGCACAAGGGCATCTTGGAGAGCTTACAGAAAAGGGCGCACGTCAGCATCGCTCAATATCGGAGAGAATGCAGAAGCGATTCCCTATGCTGTTTACGAGTGGTAAGGTTGTAGCGAGGAGTTCTGTTGAACCGAGGTGCATTATGAGTATGATGGCATTCTGCGACCAATTGGAAGAATCAGTGCCCGGCATAAAGATTGGCAAGTATGCGACCCCCGGCGACATGGACTTCATTCATCATAA
This sequence comes from uncultured Sangeribacter sp., assembly GCA_964432215.1. Classification (GTDB taxonomy): domain Bacteria; phylum Bacteroidota; class Bacteroidia; order Bacteroidales; family Muribaculaceae; genus Lepagella. Next base: position 843 of record CAYSMP010000178.1, on the reverse strand, counting down.
CACTCCGGAAGCGAAACTCAATACCGGCGAGGATGCTCCTTGGATGTGGGATTTCTCTGCACGCCGAGATTCGTTGTCTCGTTGCTATAAAACTGCCGCAAAACTCTTCAAGACAGTTCCTCAGACAGATTCATTGGCAATATTCATGCGTAGTCTTTATGATGTGGCGATATCAGTGCAAGACATAGACAGCCTGGAAGCCGATTTGCTGTCTGTGTTTGAGGCGGATGAGCTGGCGGGTCTATGGAAAGCATCGAATTTTATGCAATATGTAGCTAATGCGCAGTCACCCGAGAGTATGTCATCTGGTACTGAAAGTGTAAAGCCTTTGCTGGCAGAGATTGTAGGGCGTGCCGACGATATGCTATCGAATGGAGAGGTAAGCGTAGACCTTCGCTTTGGCCATGACACTGATCTTTTACGTCTTGTGTCGCTCATTGATGTTGAGGGCTGGGGAGTGGAACTTGAAGATATCGACGAAGTTGCTGAAAAATGGCGAAATTTCGAAATATCTCCAATGGGGGCCAACTTACAGTTAATTTTTTATAGAAACTATAAAGATGGAAATATCCTGGTGCTGCCACGTCTTAATGAGATTCCTGTAAAGATAAGCGACGTTCCAGAAGCTTTCCCAGGATATTATGATTGGGAAATCCTGAAAAATTATTTCAGTTCACTGTAGGTTTTCCCATACTTAGTTAAGGATAGACAATAATATGATTTTAGTATTAAGGTTTATAAATATATTTTAACATTTATTGATTTCTTTGAGTTAAAATGTGTTATGTCCCTTATTCTGATAAAAATTGAAGAATTTTGCAGAAAAACTTGCGGAGGGAGAAA
>CAYSMP010000177.1:0-7809 GCA_964432215.1 uncultured Sangeribacter sp. | reverse complement strand
GTTTCCAATTTTTTTATTAACTTTGCATGCTAAATGCGCGATTTGCGCTATTCATTGATACGTATAAATGAGAAAGCTACTTAAGTTTAGTATGATATGCTCCGTCGCAGCAGTCGCCTTGATGTCGTGTGGCGAGTATAATAAGGTGTTGAAAAGCACCGATATACAGTATAAATTCGACTATGCCAAGCGGGCATATGAGAATCGCAAATACATGCAGGCCATCACTCTTCTGGATGGGCTGCAGATGCAAATGCGTGGTACGGAAAATGGCGAAGACGCTACTTTCCTTTTGGCCATGTCCTATTTCGAGAATAAAGACTATCTTAATTCCGGCGTCTATTTCAAAAATTATTATCAGCGCTATCCGCGAGGAAAGTATGCTGAACTTGCGCGTTTCTACTGCGGATATGGTTATTATCTTGATTCTCCGGAGCCTCAGCTTGACCAGACCCTAACGCTAAAGGCGATCGAAGAGTTGCAGGGATTTCTTGATTATTTCCCAAACAGTGATAAGGCTGGTCTTGCTAAAAATTCCATATTTGAGTTGCAAGATAAGCTCACACTCAAGCAGCTCCAGAATGCTCAGCTTTATTACAACCTTGGCAATTTCTTAGGCAATAATTATGAGTCTTGTGTCATAACTGCGAAAAATGCACTTAAAGAATTCCCATATTCAAAATATAGGGAAGACTTCGAGATGCTGATTCTTAAGGCAAAGTATCAGCAGGCTAAGAATTCAGTAGCAGAGAAAAGTGAAGACCGCTATCGTGATGTGATAGATGAATATTATTCATTCATAAATACATATCCTGAGTCTAAGAATCTTTCAGAGGCGCGATCAATATTCAACATTGCATCTAAGCATATAGGAGAATGATATTTTCTCGCCTGCTATTAAATTGAATCAAACATCAGAATCCAAATACGTAAATCATAATTGTATATTATGGACTACAAGAAGACTAACGCACCGCTTACTACCGTAACTCGCGACATGATTGCGATGGCGGAGCAGACCGGAAATGTGTACGAGACCGTATGTATCATCGGAAAACGTGCCAACCAGATTGCTGTTGAGCTCAAGAAGGAACTTGAGAAGAAACTCGCTGATTTTGCTTCTACCGACAATCTTGAGGAAGTTTCAGAAAATCGCGAACAGATTGAGATCTCTCGTTTTTATGAGAAACTTCCAAAACCCACTCTGATTGCTACTCAAGAGTATCTCGAGCATAAACTCTATTTCTCTAATCCTCTTAAAGAGCGCGATAAACTCAACGATTGATGAGAAGATTGCTGCTCTTTAATCCTGAGACAGAATACGCCCTCGCTTCGGGGGCGTCTTTTTATACCCCTCCGGCACGAGTAGAGAAAGTGAGGCATGAGGGGCAGCTTCTTCCTGAAGCATGGGCAGAGTCAGACGATTTTATTCTTGTTGACGATCCTTCGATGCTCACTTCTCGTTTCAATCTCGTTGGCTGGCACGAGTTGCGAGCTCTTTTCGAACGTTATCCGGACCTTTCAATTGAACCCTGGGGATGGAATCCCGCTCTCATCAAGCGTTTTATTGATAATGGTGTGCCTTCTCATAAGCTGCCGGACTCAGAGCAAATAGCCAGGATACGATCACTAGCCCACAGAAGGACAACGATTCTTCTTAATTCTCTTTGGAATGAGAGGGTAGATAAAACGCTGAATGTAGATATTCCAAGGGAGTTGTCGACTATAGATGCATGTATGGAGTTTTACCTATCTAATCCGGGATGCTGGCTAAAGGCTCCGTGGAGTTCAAGCGGCAGGGGAGTGATAAATACAGCGGCAGATATGACGTATGTCCTTGTAGAACAATGGTGTCGAGGTATTTTGCGTCGTCAAGGTGCTGTGCTTGGAGAGACTGGAGCGGATAGAGTGGCTGACTTCGCTACAGAATGGCAATTGACTGATGGAAAAGCCACATGTCTTGGTCTTTCTTCGTTCTCAACATCCAATCGGGGTAAGTATATATCGAATGAGTTCATTAGTCAGCAAGACATGGCGTTGCGTTTCAATGCAGTGGCTTCAATGCCGATTGAGACAGTGATACTTCTGCAAAAGGATATTTTGCAGAAAGTGCTTTCCGGTTATGAGGGTCTCTTCGGAGTCGATATGTTGGTAGAACGTGATGGTAGTGTCCGACCGTTTGTGGAGCTTAATTTGCGTCGCACTATGGGGATGCTGTTTTGCTCAAGTCAGAGGAGGTAGCAGGAGGACGTCTCTCTTAATGACGAGTACCCTTTCAAAAAAAAATCGCTTCGATAATCTTTCTCACGCAAGATGTTCTCTCCGAGTGCAATCAGGTCAATGTCGACCGGCACATTACCGGCGACCCTGGCCATTGTGTCTCGACCGCACTCTAATTCATACTGTTTGCAAAGGCTTTCAAGTAGCGATGGCTCGAGCGCTGTAGTCCCGATTCCTACGGCGTTCATATACTCCCGCTGTCCGCCGTGGCAGTCCGGAGTGGCGTAGATAGGGGAATGCCTGAATTCGGAAAGAATTCCTGAAAGCCAAATCAATGCCCTTTCTACATTGCCCTCACGGTCTCCACAATTGGAACCAATGCAAAAAAGGGCTTCTTTAGAAGCCCCTGATGAGGTGTGTGTCATTTCTTCTTAAGCGTGATGAGTGTGATTTCCGGATTGCTTGCTCCGATACGTAAGGGCATTGCCACTTCTCCGGCTCCAATATTGACATAGAGCGATGGCTTATCAAGATTGCGTTCAAGACCTCCAGTAGTCTCAGGATTTCCGAAGTCTTCTATCTCGCCGATTCCATTCTCAGTGTAGAAGCCTCCCCATGTAGGATATCTTAGGGCAGCCGGTGAATACCTTTTGCCGAAAGCATCAAAGCTTGTCTGCATGGCATGGGTGTGACCGGAAAGACTTAAATCGATGTTGGTTCTCTTCCTTACTTCCTGCACCCAATGCTCCGGATTGTGAGTAAGTAGAATCTTGAAGTTCTTATCTCTAAGGTTGTGTCGGTTGTCAGCGGGGTAGGCTTTCTGGAGGTCACCATACTTCCCGAATGGGGGCTCTCCCCAGTTTTCAACCCCTATCAGAGCTATAGAGTCTCTTTTCCCGTTTATGCTTCTCTTGATGTAGGCATGATCATTATTAAGCATCTGCCATCCTGCATCTTTCTGGATTTGCTTCAGATTATCCATATTGGCTTCCTTGGCTTCTTTGGAAGGCCAGTCTACATAATCACCATAGTCATGGTTGCCTAAAATAGAATAGACTCCGTCGGTGGCGTCGAGCTTAGAAAGTATCTTTTCGAATGGTTTAAGTTCATCAGCCTTTTGGTTGACCAAGTCGCCCGTAAATACGATTAAGTCAGGTTTAAGATTATTGACCGTATTGACAAATTCAGATAGAAACTTTGTTTCCGTACCCCATGTGCCTAAGTGAAGGTCGGAGATCTGAGCTATTCTATAGCCATCAAAATTATCGGGCAGGCGGTCGGAACTTACGGTCAGGTTGACTATTTGTGTATGCGTCCTGGTATAGAGGATACCATGCCAGACTAATGCAAATCCTATCAATCCTAAAACTCCGCCCAAATAGTTCATCCATTTCCATCTACGAGCTCGGAAAAGAAGAGGAATCCTTCCGATAATTGAGAAGATACAGTAGATGAATTTAGGAATGTAAATGCTTAAATAGACGGTAAGCATCCACATTATAGCATATACTCCTCCATCAAGTCCTCTGCGTGGGAGGGCGACTGTAACGCCCAAGAAAATCCAGAGAAGAAATGATGAGATGCCATATGCGTTGCTCCATGCCCAACGGTTTCTGGAGCGTCCTTGACGGATATCGGTCCAGATGTAGAAATCAACAAGAATGCTGACTGCAAAAAGTGTTATGATTACAGCTAAAGGTAGTCTCATCACTCAAACCCTCCCAATATAGATTTTAATTTGTTTTTGAGGGGATTAGCATACATTATCAAGATCATTTCCCTCATGAATCGGCGTTCTTCCTCAGAGATGTCGTCGACATCTATCTTTGTGAGTTGGCCTTCAAAGTAGTCAAGATATTCTTTTTTTTCTTCCTCGGTATATTTGTGGGCAAACCGCTCTGAAGAATGAAGAGTGTCGTAGGCTACATAGTTGATAGGAAAAATCTCATATCCACGGTGTATAGCTGAGTCAATAAGCGCACAGACATATTTTGCAGCCGTGTTGGTGTCTCTGAATTCTCCTATTTCGTCTATTCTGACGTTGATTCGTGGCGTAAGTTGGAAATGCACCTTCCCCTTAAATTTTAGCAATCCTATTTCCATTGAGAAGAGGTCGTCCTTCTGAGATTTCTTAAAGTCCGGATTCCTTCTTCTAAGTAGGAATTCCTTGACTTTCAGATAGTCGTTGGGATCATACTCATAGCTTATGGATACAGGCATGAGGTTGATTTCCTTGATCTTGTTCATGAATGTGCCTTCGCCTGCTAAAGAAAGCATCTTGACAAGTGCCTCCTGGGTGTGGTCGCTCGAGTCTTTCGCGCGCCCTTCCCGTTGTGCTATCCACACAGACTCATGTTTCTCCATTATAGCATAGTGGATGTAGGCCGAGAGCTTCTTTGCAGCCTCCAGACCCTCACGGAGTCCGGTGTTGCGTTTTACTATGAAGCTGTTGTTGAGTCTTACAAGATCAGATATCCAGTCAAAAACCAGAAGGTTGTTGCCAATAGCCACTTCTGAAGTGGGCCACCCTCTTCGCAGGAAAGTGAGGTTGAGGAAGGATGCATCAAGGACGATGTCACGATGGTTGGTAATAAAAGTGTAGTTGAGAGTGGGATTGAAATATTTAGCGCCCCCCAGTGTGATTCCGGAGGTTGTGGTTTTACCCAACATCTCAAGGAATGGAAACATAATCCTATGCTGGAAATCATGACGATTGTCTGTTCTCTTTAGTTCATCTATAAGAGCAGGAATGTCTTCCTTCGGCATTACATAAGATATGGCATGAAGAAATCCCGGATCTTCTATTAACTTATCCAGTATTGTGCGGAAGACCGAGTCATCGTGTGGCGCTATGTCGCTGAAATCGAAATCCTTGTTTGTCATCTCAACACTTCTTATATTTTGGGTTGGTCATTGCTGACCGATTGCTTTCTAATTAGTTTTTGTTTCTCGCATAAGGCTAAGATGCCTTATCTGCAAAATTACAAAAATATTCCCATTATTCAAAATCTATTTCACACCTTTCCCTCTTTTTTATATTCTTTTTATCATTTTTTACTTGGTGGGTATGCCGGTAGAGTAACTCTGCATCAGAACTTCGATGCTCTCCGATAGAGTGCTATGCCTATTATGAGGTACACTACATTTGGAATCTCCATAGCAATTGCAGGCGAAGTATATCCGTTGATGGCAAAAGATGAGGTGATAGTACTGAAGAGTATATAGCTAAAACTCAATGCGAGACCCACACCAATATTTATTCCCATTCCCCCTTTTACTTTCTTCGATGAGAGCGACATTCCGATAAGTGTGAGTATGAAAGCAGCAGCAGTCTCGGCAATCCTCTTTTCTTTTTCTATCTCGAAGTTCTTTATGTTGGCCACTCCTCTCATTTTCTGTTTGCGTATGTAGTCAGTAAGCTGAGGGGTAGTGAGCATCTCCTGGTCGTTAGATGCAATAAGGAAGTCCTTCGGTTCGATTGGGATGATACTGTCGATAGAAGACCCTTTTCTGATTCTCTCGTTCATTCCGTCGAAATCCCGTATCATATAGTCTTTAAGTTTCCAATGATATTGCCTGGTCGTGTCATATTCCACAGAACTTGCTGTAAGTCGCGAAACGATAGCTTTGTCGTCAAATTTGTCAAGTGAGAATCTGTAGCCTTGTTTTGAAGTGTTGTCGAATCTTCCGAAATATGCTACTTCACCCGGCCTGACCATAAGCTGAATGTTTGTGCCGTACGCAACTGCCTTGTTCCTTACATACTTGTTGGTGTAGGCTATTCTCTTAACATTGGTAGGAGGAATGATGTAATTGGATAGGGCAAACGTCATTGCTGCGATGATTGCGGCGCCAATCATGTATGGTCTGAGAAGACGTCTGAATGTGATTCCGCTCGAGAGCATCGCAATGATTTCTGAGTTATCGGCAAGCTTTGTCGTGAAAAATATTACTGAGATGAATACGAAAAGAGGTGAAAGTTGATTAGCAAAGTAGGGGAGGAAGGAGGCGAAATAGTCAAAGAGTGTCTCCTTAAGAGGCGCTGTGAGGAATGCATCAAGTTTCTCAGTGATGTCAAACATCGCGATCACGAGGAGCAGAAGGAGAGTGGCAAGAAAATATGTACCTAAAAATTTTCCAAGTATATACCGGTCGATTATAGGCAAAGGATTCCGAAATTTGAATCTGAATCTTTTCTTCTTCTTTACCTTCTTTTTTGAGTCATCTGAATCATCATCATTTTCCGATATTGTATAGTAAGCTTCGGATACGACATTTATGGTCTCATCTATTGATGAAGCCTCTTCTGCAGTTGTAATTTCATTGATTTCCTTTTCCTCTGCCATCCTTTAAATAGTCTTATGAGCACTAATTTATAAATATTTTATAAATATCGCAAATCCTTGATTCATAACCGCTGTGTGACTCTCTCTACCATTTCCTTCTTCCAATCAGGGAAATTTCCTGCTTCGATATGTTTTCTGGCCTCTTTTACCAACCATAGGTAGAAACCCAGATTGTGGATACTTGCAATCTGCATGGCGAGTAGTTCGCTGGCTATGAAAAGATGCCTTACATATGCTTTTGAGTAGACCTCATCTACATATGTCGGTCCTCCCGGATCAAGAGGAGTGTAATCGTTTGCCCATTTCTTGTTGCGCATATTCATTATGCCATTACGGGTGAAAAGCATGCCGTTGCGCCCGTTGCGTGTCGGCATGACGCAGTCCATCATATCTACACCCCTGTCAATGGCTTCAAGGATATTAGCGGGCGTGCCGACACCCATTAGATATCGAGGTCTATCTTGGGGAAGGATATCGTTGACTATCTCAATCATCTCATACATCTTTTCCGTCGGTTCTCCTACAGCCAAGCCGCCTATGGCATTCCCGTCAGCATCTAAGTCTGCCACGAACTTAGCAGATTCTTTTCTAAGTTCGGGATAGACACATCCCTGTACGATAGGGAAGAAAGTCTGTCGGTATCCGTACAGTCCTTCGGTGGCCTGATATCTATCCCAACCTCTCTTAAGCCAACGGGTAGTAAGACCAAGAGATTTCTTTGCATATTCGTAATCGGCATCTCCGGGCGTACATTCATCAAGAGCCATCATGATGTCAGCACCGATGATACGCTGGATATCCACCGTTCCCTCCGGCGTGAAGAGATGCTTGCTGCCGTCGATGTGACTCCTGAAGTGAGCTCCTTCTTCTGTCAGTTTGCGATTGCCAGAGAGCGAAAACACCTGGAATCCACCGGAATCAGTAAGTATAGGACGTTCCCACCCTATGAATTTGTGAAGACCTCCGGCTTCACGGAGTATGTCAAGTCCAGGTCTAAGATAGAGGTGATAGGTATTTCCCAAAATAATTTGGGCTTTTATATCGTCTCTTATTTCATGCTGATGTACGGCTTTTACGCTACCGACTGTGCCGACGGGCATGAAGATTGGTGTCTGAATTTGTCCGTGTCCAGTTGTAATGAGGCCTGCCCTGGCTTGAGTGCCGGGGCAGGAATGTTCAAGCTTGAAGTCGAGTGCTCTCACTTTATGATGCCATGCTTTTTGAATACCTTCTGTATGGCTTC
>CAYSMP010000176.1:0-7829 GCA_964432215.1 uncultured Sangeribacter sp. | reverse complement strand
GCGTTGATTCCCGGTAGCCCCTGATTTTTCAAGCTATCGGGTTTAGTTTTATATATTAATATTAATTGATTGATATACAAAAAGAAAGCCCACCTCATTGTTAAGGTGGGTAACAAAATAGTAACAAATGTAGGGAATAACCCCTTTAAGGTAGGCTTTCAGTAACAAAGTTAATGAATCCTTTCCAGATAGACAAATTTTCCTGTAAGATTCTTATTTGTGGCATTGGGGGTAATTATTACTTATACATACAAACACCGATTCATTATGCCGTTTTCCATCTCCCATATCAAAACATCTTCACTCTTTGAGGTCTTGCTTGATATCATTGTGAGTTTCTTTCTTAGCCTTGAATAATTGGCTCTTTCAGAATAGACGTGTTGGCTTTTCAGTTCATCAATGAAAGAATCTATTACTTCAATTCCATATTGCTTTATCAGACGGCTTAAAAGCACCTCCACGCCATCACAAACGCTCTTGATTGAATCCGATATTCTGGAGTTTGGTAGAGGTAGTTTTTTTATCTTGGCAAATTCCTGTTGGTAAGTATCAGTAAGACGATTGTAAAATGCCCTATCATATAACGTTTCTCCTGTTACCTCTCCCCATTTCAATTGCTTTCCGATAGAGCCGTTCAACCTCAACTCATATTTCAGTAGGTTGTAAGCCTCAAAACCCTGTGGCAATTCATAACCCTTTGCTTTTGCATCTGCTCTCTTATCATACAGGCATAAGGTCTTAGGTTGATTCTTTCCCCTGTGCCTGTAATAAAGCGTTTCAGCCTTGAATTGGAATCTCTCCAGACGTGGATAACCTCCACACCTCTTCAAGTATTCAGCAACAGGAAAACTAACAGGCATCCAATCCCCAAACTCCAACGCTTTTACTTTGGCTTTCTGCATTGGAACACCTCCCAACCTCTGAGAGAGTTTTTCTATAGCCTTTTGTGTGTCGTGTCGGTTGAGAGGATATAAGTTGCCACGCTTGCCATTATCCTCATCATAATGAAAGAACCTCGACAAAGAGCCTTTCACACTCATTCCAGATTCATTTATCATAACTCTTAGATTGGCTAAAAATCCTGTTGTCTTGGCTTCCCCTGTTTCTCGGTCTATTATCTCTTTGGCATTTGAAAGAAAGGTGGAGAGGGTTTGAAAGATACCCTCCCCAATCTCTAATCTATCAATCCAGAATTTTACATTATCATACATAATCTGTAGAATTGAGTGTTGCAAAAAATCTGCAACAAAACAGACTTATTATATAAGGGATTCTGGATTGTCGGTTGCTTGCTTTCTTACCTCTTCCAGAAAAACATCATACCCCCCAATCCTTAATCTTTCACAGTAGCTAACAATCAGATTCCCGACATTGGGAATTACCATCATTTCAAATCCAACAGGGATATTATTACCCTCTTCAAACTTGAATCGGAATAAAAAGCCATCCTTACAATTTGCTCCAAAAGGATTAGGTGTTTCACTCTTGCCGTATGTTGGCTTATCATAGGGATTGCCAAAGGCATACCCACTAATTTCCCCTCCAACATAATAATTTTTTAAGCCTGTAAGATTCAGACTTCCTTTAGCCTGTAATTTCATTGGAGGGGTTGAGGTGCTTTCTTTGCTTCCGCTCTGGATAGATTCTAACAGATATAGTGAAATCTTTCCATCACGCCCTCTTAGTGCAGCCATCGGTGCATATTTACCCCATTCCTTAACGCTTGTGAATCTGGGTGTTTTCTTGCCATCTCTTGTGGAATTGATAAACTCCAAATACATAACAGGTGCATTCATAAGGCAACTCCTTTCTGGCAATAGGCTGCCGCTTGTTGTGCTAATTCCTGTTGAGTGGCATAGCGGTTTGACCTCATCCAATTCTCAACCTCCACGCGGTCAAAGAATATCATCTTCCCATTAGGCTTGCTAAAGGGTAGAATGTTGTTGTGTGTCATTTTATACAGGGTGCTTAACTTAATCCCCATATAATAAGCCATCTCCTTAGCCGTAAGTATCGGCTTCTGACATATCGCCATCATCTCGGTGGCGGTTGTCGGTTGTGTAATTTTGTGGTTTTCCGTCATATCTAATGATATTTCTTTTTATGCCACAAAAGTACAATCAACGGAAAAGAAAAACCCCACACGTGAGATTGTGTGAGGTTTTGTGAGATAATTTATTACTTATTGAGTTACTTGTTATTAGGCAATATATCATCAAGCAAAAAAAGTTTCCTTGGAGGATTTTTATTATTTGCATCCCTCCACCATCCCCTCATTTTCCCTTTTTCAATATCCTTACCCTTTATTTTAAACATATTCTCACACCACCTCCATTCTATTTTGGGTTCTCCATCTTGATTGAGTTCTGGATTCTGACCGATTAGGAATTTAAGGAAGAGCCTCCCACAAAAAATTGCCAATAGCCCTTTGCCATCATTCCAATCAAATTTATCATCCATCAACCCTTTGGAAATTGCCATATTGAATACACCTTGAATTTCTGGATTCTTTAGCATTTCTTGAAATTGTGAAGATTCAGTATTGGCAGATGGTATTTGTCTTTGATTCTTACTCTTACTCACATAGTCTAATAATTTAGATTTCATTTCAAGTATGCAAGTTGTATTCCACGTTATAGCCATCATGGTATAGTATAGCCGCGTAGCATACTCCTCACCTAAATCCTCCCCTAACACTTGAATAAAGAAATCCAGACGCTCTTTATAAAAATCATCTTCCGATTGCTTAATTTGCAACAGACACGTATAATTGGTATCTTTCATTTCCCACCCCATTATTTGAATACGCTCCTCCAGACGATTTAACCCATCAGCCAATAATAAGTGTTCCAAACGCTTTACAGAAAAGCCAAATTGAGCCTCTGTTTGTAACTCTTTAATTGCTTGCATACAGGAATCTGTGTCAACATATAAGAGGCGGTTGGTGTAATCCTTATATCGTAGACAAGCGTGCATCACAACATCTGTATATTGGGCTATGTATTCAAGGTAATTCATAAAATAAAAAAAAATTGGGTTGAGGTAGCGTTAAGGGTAATCGTGATTTAGGGGGGGTACCCCTCCCCATTCTGGAGAGGGGGATTCCCCACCGATTAAAACAGGTTGTCTAAGAGATTCACGGCTTCTTCTTTCTTCTTATCAACTATCTTTGCATAAATCTGTGTTACTGCAATATCCGTGTGACCCATAAGTTTTGACGTTGTGTAAAGGTCTGCTCCAGCCGTTAACATCATTGTGCCAAACGTGTGACGGCTAACGTGGAAAGTGACGTTCTTACTTACTTTGGAATCCTTAGCCCACCTCTTCAATCTCTTATTAGTGATTCCTTGGTCTGGCATATCAAACACCCTCTCATCATCACTCTTGCCGTTCCTTTCTGGTAGGTAGGAAATAGCCTTATCGGAAAGAGGTGCAACTACAGGTTGCTTGGTTTTCTTCTGGATTATACTTACATACATCTTTTCTCCATCTTTTACTATATCTCCCCACCTCAACACCGATACATCAGAGTGACGTAATCCACAAAAGCAACAGAATAGAAAGGCATTCTTATCTCCCTGTGCCTGTGTGCTAACAGGTGTTGCAATCATTCTCTGGAGTTCTTCAAGTGTTAGATATTCACGTGTGCTTTCTGGTGCTTTTATTCTTTCCGTCTGTGAAAGTTGGCGTGTTGCATTAGATTGGATTAAACCCTCTCTAACGGCTTCATTCAGCACGATAGATAAAGCGTTAAGCATTTCAGCCTGTGTGGTCTGTGCAAGCGTCTTAGGCTCTTTTACAGGCTTTTTCTTTGATACCTTTAAGGTCTTAGCGGTTCTGAGATAATCTGTGAAGCCGATACAGAATTGTTTGTCAACGTCCACTAATCTAACGCTTGCATCAAATTTGCATAGGTGTTGATTCAAACGGCTTAATCCCCTAATTGAAGACACAGAAACCTTATTGCTTTTACGCTCTATAATTGTCTTAATCCAATCTGAGAGCAACAGGCTTTTGTTGGCGGTCTTGATTCCAGCCTTTCCGTTTGTAATATCAATCAATCTTTGTGCCTTGATTGCATTAGCGGCTCTAAGGGTGTTGTCGTTTGCAACCTTATCCTGTGGGGTTGTTTCTGGTATCAGATACAACTTCAAAAACTCATACTCTCTCTTGCCGTTCTGGTAATAATCCAGATACAGGGATTGGTTGCCATTGGAGAGAGCCTTGAATCTAAGTCTAATCGGCTCTTTAGCCTTGACTGCTTTCTTAGGTCTTGCCATATTTGTTACTATTTAATTGTTACCACTGCAAAGTTACAAAAAATATTTGATACTTGGGTAACAAACTAGTAACAAAATAACTGCAAAGTAACAAATAATATAGGAAAGCAAATCAAATAACCTCATCATTAAACATCTGAGATATAAGATACTTAATTATATTATTCTTTCCTTTGGTTTCAGTGACAAAACAATCGGGTTTAGTTTTTTATAGCTGCAAAGATAACAAAATTTCATGAGATATGCCGCATGCGATGTGTAAACCTCACTCAAAAGACTTGAACCTATGTCGAAAGACGGGATTTTGTTGTGAATGGTCGATGAACCCGAAGTCCTCGTTGATGATAGCCTCAATGCGTCGGCAGCGTATCAGCTCAGCACTCTGTAGCATCTTCTTGTTGTACTGAAGCTCGAACTTCTCCTTTGGCTTTGCGTAGATGTATATGCCGAGGAATTCCCTGCTGTTGAGTGAGACCGTTTGTTCTGTTGCAATAGTTAATCCTGATCATGTTCATGAAATCCTCCTTGGGGATTATCGTTATTCGTGCTGTGATTTTCGTGGCTCTCAGTGAGCCGCTGTAGATAAGGTTGTAGACTGTGCGCTGTGTCATATTTGATGTTAAGAGCGATAGGGTTTGAGCCAAATGCTGAACTCCAGACTTGCAATGCACGAATGGATATGATGCTAAAGACGAGCCGTTTTATTTATATCTTCGAATTAAAAACAGACGGCAGCGCTGATGACGCCTTGAACCAGATTGATGAAAAAGGATATTATCTTCCTTACATCAAATCAGGAAAAGAGATCATTAAGATTGGTGCCAACTACTCTTCTTCCATAAATAATATTGAGTGCCGGATAATAGAAAAAATTGACCGCTACCGCCCCACGCAAAGAAAGTCATAACAAGCTGGGCAGAAATATGGAGCGGTAGCGGGTCGAAAGAAAAACTGTTTCTAAATTCAGATGGCTGCAAGTTCGGATATCTTGCGCCATTGGTCTTCATAAGTCAATGCCCTCGATTCATAGCTCGAAAGCTTGAATCCGGTACGTGGACTTATAATAAGACAGGATGGACTTACTATTTTTGATGCTTCCTGTACAATTCCAGTCAATGAGTCGGCATCGTCCGGGAAAGGACTATGTGCATCCACTATACCCAGTACTATCTTTTTCCCTGTAGGGATATGACATAAGACTCTGACTGCATAATCATTTTCTAAATCCAATGGAATAAAAAATTTATCAATGTTCAATGTCGAAAGAGCCTTAGGCATAATATTGTCAGGATACTCAATATACTCCCATTCAGGCACTATCTTATCTCCCCCGGAAATATAAATGGATTTTTCCATCTCTACCGGCAAACCCTCCAAAGAATCATTGATCACCTTGATCAGTTCGTGATGCAACTGAAGGAGATCAACTCCTCCTTGAAGCAGTCGCTTGGTATAGTTGTCATCGCACATCAATCCAAGTGCTGTATCATCGTATTGCACGGAAGCACACCCCAATTCAAACAATTTAAGAGATGTCATCCGGTAAGCCTCCGCAATGTCTCTGATCATATCTTCTATAGATGTCGGATATAGGAATTCCGGATGACCGTCTGACAGGGTGTATATCTCCAAAAGTAAATTTGCCGGAGAGGGTAATGCCTGGCGACACTTCGCACGGTTGGCTACGACCGTATGAAGATATCGAAAATCATCGAAGAAGGGATGAACAGGATTGAAGGCAATGCGACCTGTAATATGGATAAGGTCTGTTGATGCTTCCACCTGTTGATAGACATGTCCGGATGAAATGTATTCACATGTTATGCCCTTGAGTCCAAACCAAAAATCATTAGCCCAATGTTTGCGACGGAGTTCTCCGGAGGTGACATATGGTAGACCGCATGCTATCTGTCGCTCCACGATGTTTCTAACAGCATCATCCTCAAAAGAGGTGAGTTTTGAGCGTTCGATAATGCCACGATCAAAATCGCGTCGGGCAACAATGAGTGTCTCTTCAGGCAGAAAACTACCTACTGTTTCTATTTTCATAGCGTTGGGTTTTTGTTTAAAAAATTCCATTAACTCCGCAAAATATTAGCACAAGATAACCAAGAAGCAATCCTACAAGGCCCATAATCAGACCGGTCTTAACCATATATTTTTGTTGTATAAATCCCGTTGCGTCGGCAAGAGCATTCGGAGGGGTTGAGATAGGCAATACCATAGCTACTGATGAACATATTGCGACCCCTATCAAAAGGGTAGAAACGCCACCGAAAGGTGCCAATTGCCCGGTCATAGAACTTCCTGCTATTGCGAGAATAGGTATAAAAAGAGCTGCCGTAGCTGTATGGCTGATGAAGTTTGCCATCAGATAGCAAAGCAATCCGGATCCAATTATCACGACAAGAGGAGACCATGTATCAAACGGAACGGATTCAATAAGGTGAGCTGCAAGTCCGGATTGTTGCATTGCCACTCCAAGAGCAAATGCACCAGCTATCATCCAAAGGATGCTCCATGAAAGTTGCTCAAGATCACGCTTCGTGATTATTCCAGCCATACACAATACTGCCACAGGCAACATAGCCACTACATTGGCGTTGACTCCTGTTATAGAGTCTGTGAGCCACAATAGTATGGTAATGCCAAATGTGACATAGACCACCTTGTCTCTCCAGCTGGGTTCATGGTCTGATTCAATTTGAAGATGAATCTCTTTCTGCTTAAATGGGAAGAGATGCTTCAAAAGCATCCAGGCAATAAAGAGAAGCACCAATGTCACCGGTACCATAACCATCATCCATTTACCAAAACCAATGCCCATATCCATACTGCTGGGATCATTTAGAAATTTGAGCGCAATGGCATTGGGAGGAGTACCTATCGGGGTACCCATACCTCCGATGTTCGCACCGACCGGAATAGCGAGTGCCAAGCCGATTTTCCCTTTACCATCAGCCGGCAACGCACTCAAAACCGGAGCAAGGAAAGTGAGCATCATGGCAGCGGTAGCCGTATTACTAATAAACATTGAGAAAATGGCAGTCACCAGGATAAATCCAAGAAGCACATTTTCAGATTTTGTACCGAATGGCAGCAACATCACTTTTGCCAACTTTACGTCAAGGCCTGATTTTGTAGCAGCAATAGCGATTATGAAGCCACCGATGAAAAGCATGATAGTAGGGTCTGCGAAGCAATGCAAGATATCCGTATTATTGACGAGATTGGTCATCTTTTCGCCGTCTGCATCAGTTTGGAAGAACCATAATGCACTGTTTGATGCGCAAAACAACAGCAAAACCACGACTACAAGCGAGGTAGTCCATGCCGGTACTGCATCAAACAGCCACATTAAAGCGGCAAAAACAAAAATTGCAAGCACCCGATGTTCTACGGGAGTCAAGCCCGGCAATCCGTATGAGGCAGAGGGGGCTATCCAGAAAAAAAGAGGAATCGCAATTGCAAAGAAAAGCTTGATTGCCTTGACCCCTATCGGATTCCGATTGCTTCGGTGTTGTTTTTTCCACTGATGATATTCTTCCA
>CAYSMP010000175.1:0-7910 GCA_964432215.1 uncultured Sangeribacter sp. | reverse complement strand
TTGTGTATTCGTGGTATGTATATGAAGAACCGTCTACTGGAAAAGTGAAAATTGAGCATGCTGATTTAAAGGATTGCATAGTCAAGATTCCCGAAAACTCTGAAGGTACAGTTGTTCATATCATTCTTGAAGTGACAGACAACGGATCTCCCAACCTTACTTCCTATCGTAGGATAATAATCTCAGTTGGTTCTTAAAATAGAAATAATTGGGGATAAGCCCAGTTCTCATGTTAAATAATTACGAATTTATTTGCTCGAACAAGCTAAACTTGAATTAAGTAATAACAAAATTAAATAACGGTGAATTTTAATAATAAGAAGAATGCCACTGTGATTGTGCTTCAAGCAGGTCTGTCAGGGTAGTCAATCCATCTTTTTTCTCAAAATACTTCAAAGAAAAAGAAGGCATCACCCCCTCCCTATATCGCGACAATATTAGATAAAAAGTTTCTTACAAAACTAAATATTGCGCCTTGGAGTAAGAATTAGTAGGTAGCTCGCAAAAATTAATGATATGATAGATGCGAGATAATCTTGGTAAGACACCGTTATCATATCAAGACCCTTACAGCTGCTTGGTTAATATATGTCGTTTGATTTTTGTTAGCTACTTATGAAGTAAACTTAATTCAAAAATTCTTATTATATTTGCAAAAAATTGAAGTATGAAAGAAATAATTCCATTGGAATCCTTTCACAGAAAGGAAAGTGTAAAATTCTTCAAGGATTTTGTAAATCCAAATGTTAGTGTGACTTGCATGGTAAATGCATCTGAATGCTATCGTTGTGCAAAAGCAAGAGACGAAAAGTTTTTTACTCACTATCTTTATGCTATACTTAGAGCTGCAAATGAAATCAATGAACTCCATTATCGCTTCAATACCGAGGGGGATATTGTAAAGTATACTGCCATAGATGTGCTGTCGCCAATCAAACTGCCAGGTCGTGATTCTTTCACCACCCTACGATTCCCATATTCTTCCAACCGCGACGAATTTATATCCTCTTACAAAGAGATAATCAAAAAAGCAGATAACCAATCAAGTTTTGGAGAGGAAGAAAACCTTACAGAATATGACGTAGTTCTCGTAAGTGCTGTCCCGGACCTATCTTTCACGTCTATATCATACACCCAGAAGCATAAACACGGCAACGACTTTCCCCTTATCAATGTCGGCAAGATGGAGACTGACGGCAAAATGCCGGTAGCAATCTGTGTCAATCATGCTTTCGTAGACGGCGAACACATCTCCAGATTCTATAAACTTCTTCAAAAATACCTTGATGCAAGAGACTGATAAGATGATTTATATTTCATAGACTTCTTTATTATTTCACAATCAGGAAGCGGCTTTGATGAGGAGGGAGTGAAAGATTGACTTTCAAACTGCCATCTTCATTTGAAGCAGCTTTGTCTTCGATTATCTCCTTTTCGCAAGAATACGGATTCCATATTTCTACGATATTTCCATCAGCACGTATGCCGACTTCTTGCTCAAAAGGATGATCGCTATGATTGTAGATAAAATATATGTCGCTATCAGGGAGTTGGCGGTGGAAGAACATTGACTTGTCATCAGGAAGATTCGCGCTTGCAAAGGATAAATCGGCTATTATTCCTGTCGCCAAAAGCGACTCCTTTACATTTTCTCCTTTGTCACACCTGATAATTTTAGCACCATCTGCTTCAAGGCGCTCCAAAACACGTTCGGCATCCGGAGAGATATGAGTACGCTCAGGCACTACCATTGCTTTATACGTCATGCCTCCTTCAGAAGTTATTTCTCCCTCAGAAGCCGACAGACGGTCTTTCATAACATTGTAGCTACAAACGTCGAAATTATATCCCTCCGGAAATTCCGGAAGCCTGTATGCAAACGTCTTCAGAGGTGCCTCTTCTCCAATATACACCAATAGATCAACTACCGGTTTCCCCTTTCGCAATAAATTAGCACAACGTGCTTGATAGTCCCAAAAAGCTGGCGAAGAATCCCAACGAGGATGAAAGCGATGAAACACGTATGGATGCTGACTGCCGGAATCGTCATATTTCCGGTCATACCAAGGCTGGTAGGAAGATGCACAGACGACAAATTCATTTATACCACGGCAATAGGCAATATTGGCTATTCTTAAAAGTTCCTCCCATGTAGCGCTGTATGGAGTATCTGTAAAAGCCTCTCCGGAAGCAATATTCTTACCGAAAAAATGTGCGGCCGATGCTGCGTCAAGACAATCGTAATTGCCGTTTTTCTGGTAAGTCCAGAACTCTCCCTGAGGTTTTGTCGCGTTACCTCGGAATGCAATGTTGTCGGTCTGGATATTCAGCATTGCCTGCGAGGTAAAGTCGACTGAATCGTGACGGCATAAATCAGCAAGGGTACCATAATATTCAGAAGAAATTGTTGAAGTGACAGTCTTGCGAAAATCGGAAAGCACCCTGTCTGTTTCATCCCGGTTATTAACTATATATCCTGCAAAAGCCGGCAGCCAAGGAAGAATATCATATCCGTTCTTTTTTCGGAATCTCTCTTCAAATCCATTCGTCCAGTTCTGTATGCCAGCTTCATGACTGTCCATACACATTCCGGAAGGTCTTGCTCCCGAAACTGAAAGGGTGTCGAATATCGGTTTAAAATAATGCTCATAATGTGTGCGGGCCGCTTCAGCCGACATTACATCGGCTTCAAAGCCGAGAAGATTCTTACGCCCATGTTTAGTCCGTGCACCGGTCGGAACGTATCCAAATCGTATGACTCTCCAATTGCCCTTGGGTACAGTAAGGGTTACATTCCCCTCGGGCTCAATAGTCTCGTCAAGCACAATAATGTCCTCTATATTTACCACTCCGATATTGCCTCCTTTTTCTGTGGGGTATGTAACTTCCGTGCGCAATCCAGTCTGTACCTCCAGATTGTCGACTATATCGCGGGTATGCAGATCTACGTCCGAAAGCTTGAATGAACGATAGTCCGGATCATTCCCATTCCAATCATGGATATGAAGACGGAAATATTGGCTATCCACTGCAGGAAAACTTATGGTACGTCGTGAGCTTTTATGGCCTATGACATTTTCCACAGGAATAAGATCTGTGACTTTTTTCCAGTAGACTCCATCATCGCTACACTCAAGTTGCCCTATAGGAGGATATTCCTTGTATCCTGCACCGAAATATCTTTCAGAGGGGACACCGGGAACATTCATAGAGCCAGTGGATCCCTTCCCTCTCGGACTTAGAGTATAACTGATGCCACGTATTGGTATAGATTTCGAAGTCGGAACGTTGATTATCGTATCAGAAGAAGTGACAATTATTGTCCCATCAATGACAGATAAAGGATTGTAAACCGGGTTTTCCGGAAACATAAGCAAAGCCACATCTCTGAATTGATCTGACGGATGTTTTAGGTTAAGCTGCAGGGTGGTGTCGCTATCAGCACAGACAAGCGTCTCGATATAGGCCGTCTTTTTCATTGCAAGTTCCGGCGTTATCCATGGTCCACCGGTCACATAGCCATTGCCAACCGCAACTTCAAATGAAAGACCATAATCTTTGGCTTTTAAAGCGGCATATTTTAGCATATCCCACCATTCAGGTGACATTGACGGTGCTGCTCCTTTTCCCGAACCATGTATCTGGTCATAAAATACCACACCACCGATACCTTTCTCCTTGAAGGACTTTAAATCAGCATCAATTCCCTCTTTGGTAGTCTCAGTCTCACCATGAAACCACCAGACTTTCGTGCGTGCTGAATCAGGGGGATTAACGAATTGCTGCCACAAATCATCCGATGCATTCACAACTGCTGCAATCAGCAACCCCAAACACAATATGGCCATTCTCATAATTTCTATCCAATCTATTCTTTATATTATATTCTGCGCGTTGACGCGCACGGAATGCGCCAACTACTCTCTCAGCTACTTAAGTAACTGATAAGACGAATTGAATATTATCCATCCGACAAATTTTGTATCGGCTTTGTTAGGTCTATGGGATTACTGAACCCTGATATTAGAAGATTTGTTTTATAAATGATTTAATAACAAATAAATTATTATGGAAACACCAAATAGGATTGATGGCATGCTCACGCATGCCGAAAATGCAATATTGGTAATCGACATGGAGAATGATTTCGTTCTTCCCGATTCACCGATGAGAGTGGAAGGAGCATATGCTACACTTCCTGCTATTAAGAAGTTTTTGGATTATGGCCGTGCCAACGATTGGGCTGTCATCTACATCTACAGAATACACCGTATCTCAGGCATCGATGCAGAATTATTCCGTCGCCACTTCTTTGAAGAAGGACATCCCTTCTGCATTGAAGGGACAAAAGGGGCTGCTATCCCTGATGAGATCGCACCACAAAAAGGAGATATCTCAATCACAAAGCAGCGTTTCAGTGCATTCTTCGGGACAGACCTTGACATCGTGCTTCGTGGCCTCGGAGTAAAGAATGTCTATCTGACAGGCACCCAATATCCTAATTGTGTGCGCTCTACAGCCGTCGACTCAATGGGACTTGACTACAACACAATCGTGGTGACAGACTGCTGCTCAGCCGCATCGGAAGAAGTAGCCAATGCCAATATCTACGACATCCGTAATATGGGCATACCCTGTATCCCCTCCTCCGAAATTATGAAATAACTCAACTTTCGCAATCGAAAGTTGAATTAGATAAGGAGCAGGTTGGCGCCAACCTGCTCCTTATCTAATTTTATAGGTTCTTCTTCACTTTAGTTGAAACTGCAACCTATTCCGAATTAATCCAACCAATTCTGTGCTGTAAGATCAGCGTCCCCCAAAAACTGCGTAGCCAAAACTAAAAAAGTTCTGCGTCCATCTGAACGTTCTGGGCTGACCTGAAGTTCTGAGCCTTAAAATCCACCAAGTTCATGCTATACATCAGTATTTTCAACTAAATTTGAGAAGAACCTTTTTATACTCTTATTTCAAAACAGTTTTGACTGGAGCCAATCGGCGACGAGGATTGAGGTCTCTTTCTGAGTGTTGGTGAAAACATGATTCTCATCAGGAATTAGTCTCAGTTCACTTCCTTTGATTTTCTCATTATATCGCTCCGCATAGGTGTACGGCACTATCTGATCGTGAGTTCCCTGCACTATCAATGCTGGACCATCATAATTAGCGGCAGTCTCATATATAGGAAGTCTTATCGCAGTCTCCACATAGTTCTTGCCAAGAAGCAACGCCCCGGCTTCCGGAGAATGAGGCAATTCAATGTAGTCGCCCTTGAAATTCCATGGGTCATACATGGCTCCCATAGTATTTCCTCTCAAAGTATCATCTCGAAGCACAGCCGCGGCTGCGAGAAGAACTTCCGCCTTTATGACTTTGTCGCCAAGTTCTCCACTTACCATACTTACCACTACTCCACCCTGTGAGTGCCCTACAAGACTGATATCTTTTACCCAAGGTTGCTTTTGTGCCCAAGCTATCACATCCTTGAGGTCGTCAATCTCATTAAGGACTGTCATATCCTTAAATTCACCATCACTCCTTCCATGACCATTGAAGTCAAAACGAAGAGTTGCCATACCCTGAGCGACGATACTTTCAGACAGGTCGTTCATGAAAGGTCTTTGGCAATTGCCGCTAAAGCCGTGACATATGATTACCAAAGGCACTTTCTCAGAAGTTGCAGGACGATTGATGATAGTGAAAAGCTTTCCGACCGATCCGTCCAGACGGAGGGTATCTGATGACTGGGCATTAGCCGTAAACATACCGATCATGGCAATAAAAAATGTAAATAATATCTTCTTCATACTATTAAAATTAAGTTTCACAAGCTCAACTTAAAGGTTATGGGATACAAGTAATAAGCCTCTAACCATATAACCCATACACTATAACCCATATACTTCAACTTTCGTTCAGAATGTTGAGTTATTCATTTAATTCTCTGACTTTTTCTACCAACCTCTTCCCCATCTCGAAGCATTTCTGCTCATCTATCGGGAATTGCTTATCCCGATGCGCGCGTTTCTCCGCTTCATCGAATAGCGACATATCAATCTTGGAGTAATCGGCAAACTGAGAAGTGTCGCAGGAGAAATACTTCTCAGCATATCCCAATACTCGAGCTCTTCGCGGTTGGAGTCAAGTATGGTAGGATAATGATACTTGTCAAGCCATTCCTCAGGACAGTTCATTGTGAATATGATTCCGGCGGGCATAACCCTGTCAAGGATTCGTTGCCTTACTCCATCTTCATACATATAACTGTCAAGCGGGAACAGGAAACGCTCTATAAACGCACGTGTATATGCTGTAGGATAAGAAAAATAGACGGGCGATCCAATTACTATCGCATCAGCCTCAAGTGCTTTCTTGAGAATGGGTGTAAGTTCATCACGCACAGCACAAAGGCCATGCGTCTTACTTCCCTTACGCTTGCAGGCAAAGCAACTTACACATCCCCTGAATGTCTGGGTGTACAAATTTATCATCTCAACCTCAGCTCCGGCTGAAGCAGCACCCTCAAGCGCCTTGTTGACGAGTGTCGCAGTGTTCCACTGCTTTCTCGGACTTCCGTTTATTCCTATTACCTTCATTTTACTATGTTTTAAATTATAACATTCCAACAAAAGGAATCGTCTTAGGGTTTGCCAAGTTTACTTTCCAACTGGAAAGTTAAGGAACAGTTCATAATATTGACATTCCGGAATATTTGTGTTAAATTTGCAGTGAAGTTTTTACTTACTTAAGTCTCGCAACAATCTCACGCAAAGGCGCAAAGGGGCTAAGATTACTAACAGACAGAGTGTATGGAAGAAGTAGATTTGAAGGAATTAGGCCAGAATCTCCGAGATAAGGATTGTCCTGATATTTACCATAATATTATATTGATAGAAGACACTCTCGATGTCCTCTCAGGAAAATGGAAAGTGCCGATTCTGTTTGCTGTTTTGAAAGGGAACTCCCGGTTCTCCGACATCCAGAACTTCTGTCATGGTCTGACCGACAAAGTGCTTAACAGCAAATTAAAGGATCTGATCGAAAACCGTATGATTGAAAAAGTTGGCAATGAATACCACATGACAGAACATGGAGTCGCCCTCTATCGGGTAATGGAAGAATTATGGAGCTGGGGGGCAAGACACCGCCGAGTAATGCTTGAAAATTAAAGTTAGCATTCCATCGGGAGCTATAACATATTATTCATTCCGGTGTTCACTATTTTTGTTGTAAGGCTTTTACTACTTTCTCCATATTCTCAGTGAAGGAGATGGTGCGGGATGCTGTCTCTGCTGGTCCATGAGGATACTCTGAGTTAAGTCGGATAAGGGTTGCATTCGGATTGCGGTAAGTGACCTGTTCAAAGGGGTAGCGAATGATGGTCGGTGTGTTAAAACCAATTCCGAGTTCAAGAAGCACCACTTTCCCATAATCAGCGTAACGCTCCATAAACTCCTCATAGCTTTGTGCGGCTTTATCCCAATTTTCATCTTGCACGAAGAATCAGTTTTTCCTTACATGCACATCCATATTTCCTCCGCATACTGGGCAAACCGGTAAATATTTTGAATCTACAATCATATCGTGAGAGTGCTTCAGAATCTCTTCAACAGTATCCTTATCGGAATATACCTTAGGATGGCAACCAACGGCACATTGCATTTGTCCGTAGTCACCCTGAACCTCGAAAATCTTCTTTGGGTCAAATCCAGCCTTGCGGAATTGAGAATCAACATTTGTAGTGATCACGAAGTAATTCCTATCCTTCACCAAATCTAACAAATCCTTGTAGAGAGGAAAAGCTTCCGGACGGAATCGGGCATAATTGATATGCCTTGCCCAGCGGGCCCAACGTTCTTCTTCTGTTGGGAAATCATAGAAACTTGATGAGTAAAGATCAGGAAATCCAT
>CAYSMP010000174.1:0-8050 GCA_964432215.1 uncultured Sangeribacter sp. | reverse complement strand
CAAAGTTACTGCTAATTTTTCGGGCCTACCAAACTACGCGATTGGACAGGTACGATTTATAATTAATGTTTGAATATCTGCATGAGATGATTTCGTAACTTTAAACCCCAATAAACGAAGATAGATATGCATCTTTCTTTTTTCATTTTCTTACTAGGTGAGAGTATGAGAGGTAAATGTTTACTTTTATACTTAATCGTAGCTAGCTTATAATATTTGAAGTATAAATGAATAGACAGTAAACGATAGAGATATGGACAATTTGGAAAATTAATTATAGATAGTTGATTTAACATAGATCCATATGGATTATCCATCATTCGTTTTTCAAATGTATCAGTTAAACCTCCAATTTGATAATCACAAATATAAAACTTATCATCTGTAAATCTTGTCATATATTTTTTTGAGATTGAGTTCCATAAAACTGCTTCTCCCATAAAATTTTCATCATTAAATTCATGAAAAAGAAATTCTTTCATTACAGAAGTTCTTACTATTTCTGCGCGATCTCCTTTAATTTTGAATCTGAAACGATAGTCAAAGAATGTTGTGTCAAGGACCTTGTAATTACATGGTGTGCCGATAACTCTATAATCAGGATCTACTCTTAAACCACATATACTTGCAAATGATAAATTGGCTTGTATGTCATTTATCCTTTTATTAATTATTTCAACGGCATCTTTTGTTAACCAATCATCACTATCTAAAATTAAGAACCATTCTCCCTTGGCAAGCTTAACTCCTTGGTTTATGGCACGATGTTTTCCACCATTTTGTTGTGAAATAAATGTTATGGGGAAAGGAGAATTAGATATAGATGAAAAAAATTCAATTGGTTGATCATTTGAACCATCATCAACAACAATCCATTCGAAATTTTTGTATGTTTGAGCCTTTAGGCTACCGTAAAGTTTAGGTAAAAATGATTTACGATTGTACAGTGGTGTAAATATAGTTAGTAAAGGTTTCATGACAATATTTTTTTCAATCGTTTTAAAGAAGACAATAATTTTTGGGAAAATGTCTTTGAAAAACTAAAGGCAATGTTAAGGAATATTCTATTCTGAAATGGTAAATATTTTTTAATTTTTTCGTCATAATATTTACCATACTTACTGACAAAATTTGAATCAGATTCTTGATCTATTGTAAAAATATGAAAAAGAGCTCCTGAAATCAAAGATTGACGAGCGTTCTCATAAGTATTAGTATCAAGATATTCGTTTGCCAGAGAAATTATCTTTTCATCCTGCGCTATATGATTAGGCAATGAGATGCGTTGTATAGAATTAGGATTGATAATAAAATCATAATGATACAGGGGCTTGTTTAGATATGACACAGATGGTCCAAGTTTTAGAAGTTGGAGAAAAAAGAATAGATCTTCGCAAACATTTAAACCTTCAATAAATTTAATGTTATTCTTTTCAATGAACACTCTTGAGACTAACTTATTCCAACAACTTCCGTATATTTTGCCACTACATAGTGCAAAAATAATGTCATCTTTATTCAGTGATTCTAATGATTGAGACTCGATTCTTGAAACTTTGCCAGTTTCCATAATGTAATCACAAAAGACTAAATCTGCATTACTCTTAATTGCGTGTGTATATAACCGCTCATACATATCTTTTTCAACCCAATCATCAGGATCGCAATGAATAACAAAATCACCAGTTGCTATTGAAAGACCATCTTGACGTGACTGACTAACGCCTTGATTATGACTGTGTCGTATAATTTTAACTTGCCCTTTCCGTAAAGGATAGAAGTCTAATATTTTATTTAAAATATTAATGCTATCATCCGGACTAAAATCATCTACAAAAATAAATTCAAGTTCGTTTAGAGTTTGTTCAAAGAGGGACCGTACGCATCTTTCTATATATTTTTCCGCTTTATAAACAGGAATAACGATGCTCACTTTAGGATTACTCATTTTCTTTCTCCTTTAAATTAATAGAGAGTATAGATTTAGAAATTACTGCTAAAGATGAACGAAGTTCATTGACTGATTGCCAGTCTATAGGCGCTAACATATCAATAATAGATGGATTTGATACGATTCTATTTTCAAGATTGAATTGCTTAAGAAGTGAAGTGAAACGGGCTGATCCTCTACCGACATTAGATACTACCCAGAAAGGTTTATTGAAAATTATTGAAAATACTACTCCATGAAACGAGTCAGTGATTACCATTTTTGCATCTGCAAAAGATTTAATCCATTGTTCTACCGAAGGAATAATACACTCATCTTTCTGATTTAAGCATTCTAACAGCAACATTGGAGTCAAACACTTACAGTAATATGGCTTCAATCCAGTACTAGATGCACACGAATTAATAAGATCAGTTAATATATTAGATTTGTCAAGTACGTAGCAAAAAATCTCCCCCTTCGATTCTTTCAGTTTACAAGTTGGATTATCAATTAGTTTCAGATAATCTTCTTTATTTAGTAGCATTGTTGGGTCAAGTACATGCGTTGCCCTGCACTTTAAATATTTTTCAACCAGATTTACTCCTGAAGACTCCCTTACTGTTATGAGATCAAAAAGAGGAGCAAGTTTTAAGGCTTCTGATGTTTCTTTTTTCGAGAATTCCCAATTATCCACTCCAAAAGAGGCAGCGTAAGCAATTTTCTTGACAGATTTATTATCTTTAGCAAAATCAAGGAAATAAGTCATAAGATTTGGTGAATACAGTGGACGCCATACTTGATCGGATCCAACTATATAAGCCTCAAAATTTTGATTATTGACATACTCTATTAATTCTTCATTCGTGTGAAGATCTGGAGAAATCCCTTTGTATCTATTTTGTCGGAACTTTAGGATATATTGCTCAGAATAATCTTTCAACTCTTTTGTTATTCTCAAATATCTTTTTCTCTTCCCTATAGCAATATATAATTCATTCTTAATACGAGACAGGCATCTTCTCCATAAAGGAGATGCATTTAAATGCGGAACTCTATTGATAATGATTGCTTCATGGCCCATATCAACAAGGGTCTTCTGAAGTGCCCAAGCTTGCAGAAGGCCACCATAGTTCGAGTGTAGAGGTTGTGTCAAGATT
Source organism: uncultured Sangeribacter sp. (assembly GCA_964432215.1). GTDB lineage: Bacteria > Bacteroidota > Bacteroidia > Bacteroidales > Muribaculaceae > Lepagella. Next base: position 4,960 of record CAYSMP010000174.1, on the reverse strand, counting down.
CCGATTTTCATATTACTTTAATAAAATCTGATATGCTTTTCTTAAGGCCCTTCTAACGAGGGAGGGTTGCATATCCGTCAGAATTCTGTTGATTACAGAAACACCTTTCTTCTCAAATTTATCCCAAAATTTATTGTATTCCTTAGGTTTTTGAGCGGAAATACTAAATGCAGGATTTCCTGATAATGCTATTGTTACATCAACATTTTGCTTGATTATTTTTTCGTCTTGCAAACTACTTCCTCCCTCCTTGCTTCCTTGCAGAAGCAAGGAATACAATCCCTCATTATACAAGTTTGGATATTTTTTTTCAATCCCCCAGAAATCTGCGAGTGTAATGTCAGAATGAGACTTACCGTACTTCGAGGGACAAGCGTAGCAAGAGGGGCGCAGACATAAATCCTTTAGGAAGCACTGCATAAAGAGATTTTTTGTATGAATCTCAAACAACTCATCAGCACCTTCTTCTTTTTGGCTTATAGCGGATTGCGATTCCGAATTACTGCCGCCCTCAGGGGCGGCGAAGCGGATTGCGATTCCGAATTTTTCCCAGCCTAACCTTTTATCCCTAAATGATATACCCCTTATGGGGGGTATATCATTTGAGGGATATTGATAGGGTTGCGATTCCGTATTTTTCGACGCGCCTGAAGGGCGCGTGAGGTAATTTAAGTATTCTCTCCATACTCGAGGACTCGGTACTCCATGGCACACTACATCCACGCTAAGGAGATTTTCATATTCTTTCCTTAGGAAACGCTTAAGACCTGCTATTTGACAAGGTGTCCCAGAAAATAATACTTTCCTGCCATTCTTTAGGAATTTCTCTGCCTGAGAATATGTAGTTCCAATTCGGCTTTGCACATATTTTGAAGTCTGGAATGCTTCAATTCCCTCTGCAGTCTCAGTATAATCATGAATGACTTCCCACTTGTCATTGAATTTTGCTCCAAATACCACTCCACCTTCGTCAATCACCGCCTTAGCCAGAGCATAAAAGACACCACCTGACGATGAATTCATCTGTATATCCTCATTCTTATTCTTTGCTGCATAGGCTGCTTTCGGTAGACGCTCCTCTGCCTTGTTGATCACAGGACAGACCTTTTCGCAAAGTCCACACTCTATGCATTTTGAGACATCCACCAATGGATAAAGAAATCCCTGCTCATCTTCATTCATGGAGATGCATTGTTTAGGACAACGTTGTACGCAGGCATTGCAACCGACGCAGTCTTCCTTTTTTGTGATTTTTATCATCTGAATCCTAAATATTTGTTTGAAATCTTAGGAAATATCAACTTTGAAATCCAAATTATCAATATTGTCAATGATAATACGAAAAGCCATTTAAAAGCCCATGAAATGCCTGGGAAAAGCCGATCTGTTACCATTATCATGTAACAATGAAGCAAATATATTCCAAATGAAATACCGCCAATCCAATTAATAGATTTTATTAGTATATTGTCGGTATATTTCGACTCCACCTTCCTGCTGAAGAGCAGCCACATTACCCCGAATGAGAATATGAAGGAGGATAACTTGATTCCTAAGGCCACCTGGCCTCTGTCGAGCCAATACTTATATTCTAATATCTGCAGGACAAAACCTATTATAATTACAATAAGAGGCCAAATCATTCTATAGTTTCTTGAGTGCCGGGAAAAATAGATACCCATAAAAAAGAAGACTATCCATAAGGGGAATGGACCGGCGTATATTATGAGTGGCGGATGTAAGTCCAATACTTTCATAAGATAAGTTAATATGACTATAGAAATGATTGATAGAATGCAAGTTATAATTACCCCCCCCCTATTGTTAATTTTTGTTAAAAAGGGTAGAATTATATAATACTGGATAATCAAAGCAACGAAATAATAGATACTGAAGCCACATAAAAACAAGTATGCCAGAGACCGCATTATATTATCCTTGTCATGTATATCTAATATGAAGTAAGGTATGGAAAATATAAGACAAGGAATGTAAACCTTCGGTATCTGCTTTTTCATGAACGACCAATGTTCTTTTGGTGAATCGAGCTTTTTCTTTGCTACAAAATATCCAGAAATAGCCAGGAATAATGGAACTGCGCAGTTAAGGGCAAGCCTAACCAAAATTGTGGCAATTTCTTCTAATGAGTCAAATGTTGGTGAGTAGTCGGTTATTGTATGAATCCCAACCACCATTATTATAGCAAATCCTCTTAGAAAGTCAAAATAGGGCTGTCTGGCGACCTGTGACGTCATCTGTTCTTGAGTTTAAGTATAGGGGTCTGTAAGAGATTGCGTTCATACTGGTTCATTGAGAAAAACCATGAGATGACTGCATACAGCAGCGAGAAACTGATAATGCCAGCTATTAATACAATTGGCTTATTATAATCTATATAATAGCAGGAAATGATTCCTAATGCTGATAGGAAACTGGGGCCAATTAGCATCTTGATTATCTCTTTCCAGAATCTCAGTATATCCAAATGCTGTTTTACTGAATAATAGATGTTCATAATTAAACCTTGTCCAAGAACGAGGGCTCCTCCGATTGCAATTGCACATCCTTTCGCGCCTAATGACTTTGCTAAGATGATTTGGAATGCAAGGCTTACCAAAGATATAACTAAGTATAAAATTGATCTGAACTTCAGTTGGTTTCTTGCCTGCAATATGGTGATTCCTGTGTTTTGAATCAATGGAACGAAGAGCGCAGCGAAGAATATCAATGTGACAACATAAGATACCGCATAATCCTTTCCTGCCCATAGATAAATAAAATATTTTCCAAATACTACGAATCCTGCAAGAATAAGTGTCATAACTATGCATTGTAGTCTTCCTGTGCGAATAAAGAGGTCGGAAATTTCTTTGTCTGTTTTGTTTAGAGCCACCATTGATGTTAGTTTTGGAAGAAGCACACTTACAATGGAAGTTGAAAATTGCATGTACATTTGTTGCAGTGTAATTGCCACAGAAAAAATGGCAACCGCTATTGTTCCAGAGACTGAACCTAACACAAACTGACCTGTACCCCAGTAAATCTTGTCCATAATACCGTTTAGAAATATCCAAAATGAATATACGGATATTTCTTTAAGGAACGGCCAGTTAAAATGACAGAAGAATATCTTGATTCTTAACTTTTTTATGCAATATAGAAAGTTGATAACCAAGGTGAGAACATTAAAGATAGTCTGTACTACTACTAATGCTATAGCCTTGAAGCCAACAGACAACACAATCAGAAGTACTACTGTTGAGATTATGATGCGCAGTATACTCACCACCCTTTGAAAAACGAAGTTTTCATAAGCAGAAATAATTGAACCGAATATACTCAGAGGGAAGGTGACAGCAAGATTGAAAGTCAGCAATAGCATCATTGTTCTTGCCTGACTTAACTCAGAGATAGTCATGGTCTTATCAAATAATACATCTACATTGAAATATAAAGCAAGACCTCCCAAGAAAGCCACTACTCCGATGATAGAGTAGACAATGAGAAACATACCGAACATTTCCCATTGCTCTTGTTCTTTTCCCTCTGCACGAAACTTAGCTGTATATCTTATTATGGCGTTTCCAAATCCAAAATCCAATAATGTCAGATAGGCAATAATGGAAGCTACAAGAGAGTACAGGCCATACTCATTCTGGCCTAAGCATCTGAGCATGTAGGGCGTATATGCCAACCCTACTATGGTGTTCAGTCCGATTATGACGTAGTTTAGTACTGCTCCTGCCTTAAGTTGGTTCATGTATTAGGTTATGGGTGCAAAAGCGATGGCAGTCCAGAGGCGAATAAGTGTGGTGTGGATATGAAAAGGCCTCCGGGCTTGCCAGTCGCTCAAATTAATTCATAATGCATAAATGTGGAATATCTTATTCGGAGTGAACATTTAGCGTTTTAGGCATTGGAAGAGGAGAGTGTTGGAAGAATTGGAGATGCACTTGGTAAGGTGATTATCGTCTCTTCGAGCAACTCGGCTATAGGTTTGATCGTCTTTATTAAAGCGAAGTTCTTTCAAGCGTGTGTCTATATCATCAGGATTTTCAGAAGTCTTGACTATGACTACTGGATGGTTGTCTAATGCATTTGGATCTGTTAAAGAATACCTGATTTCATGCCCATTGGGAGTCTTCATGATTTTGAAGCCATCCTCTGTACCTTGGAGAGTGTAGCCATAGTAGTCGAATTCTCTCTGTATTTTTGCGCTATCTACCATCTCGACTATGACTGCCGCAAGATTGACGGGATTGACGTTAATTTTCTTTACTGCTCCCGCAGGTAGAGAGCATATAAAGATTAGAGATAAGATACTAATGATTAAATATTTTTTCATTGGCTTATTTGAAGAAATGCGGCTGGTGCTCCCGTAGGAAAATATGTGTAGAGTCGCGTGGATATGAAGTCCTCCGGGCTTGCCAGTCGCTGTATGAGTTTTGCTTTAGAATAGTGAGTGGAGACGAGTGATTAATATTGGCTTTATTCGTTTATCGTTGTTGTCGAAATAAAGTATAAGTGGCATGTCTTCAGCTGGTAGCTGGACCCTTTACATATAGTTGAGGAATCGTAACTGTCCAATTGGGTCACGACAGTAGTTTTTAGTACGAAAACCGTATATCCCAGGGAGCTCACTGAGCCATTCGGACTGATTTTCGCATTAACATTTAATATTTCTTAACTTAGTTTTATCAAGCATTGAGATTGATGGTAGCAGGCAGGAGGTTCTCGTAGTCGGTCCTGCCGCTGCACACTGCCTTGAAGAAGGAGGTGAAGAATGTAGCTTGACCGCCTTGCTCCGGGCAAGTTCCTTTTCAAGGGCGGCTATGCGGGCTTCTTTTTCTGCCAGTTTCCTGTCCTTTGCCGCCATCTCGGCATTGAGATTGTACATCTCCTGCTTGTGGGCCTCGCGTTCTGAGCGGAGAAGCTCTTCCGCATTGTTGCGGTCCCCGTA
>CAYSMP010000173.1:0-8139 GCA_964432215.1 uncultured Sangeribacter sp. | reverse complement strand
TAAGCCATTCAGCAATGTCTACTTCACCGGTATCGTCCGCGACAAGATTGGCAGAAAGATGAGCAAGTCGCTCGGCAACTCACCTGATCCTCTTGAGCTTATCGACAAGTTCGGTGCAGACGGTGTGCGCATGGGTCTTATGCTCTCGGCTCCCGCCGGCAACGACATCATGTATGATGATGCGCTCGTAGAGCAGGGACGTAATTTCGCCAATAAGATATGGAATGCATTCCGGCTTATCCAGGGCTGGAACGTAGACGAAAACATACCACAACCCGAAAGCTCAAAGATAGCAGTAGACTGGTTCCGCTCGCAGCTCTACAAGACTATGGTTGAAGTTGAGGATCTGATGGGCAAGTTCCGTATTTCCGAAGCCCTTATGGCTGTCTATAAACTCTTCTGGGATGAATTCTCAAGTTGGTATCTTGAGGTCATCAAGCCCGCATACGGATCTCCTATCGATGGCAAGACTTATGCTGAGACCATGAAATTCTTCGAGATGCTTCTGCAGCTTCTGCATCCCTTCATGCCATTCATCACTGAGGAACTCTGGCAGCATCTTGCAGAACGCAAGGATGGTGATAGCATCATGAATACAACCCTCCCGGCTCCAGGAGAAGTAGATGAGGCCCTTCTCGCCAAATTTGAGACACTGAAAGAAATCATCACCGGTCTTCGTGCTATACGCAAACAGCGTCAGATTGCCAACAAGGAGGAGATTTCTGTTGAAGTCAAGGGGCCTCACGACGGAGCCCTGGATTCAGTTCTCCTGAAAATGGGCAATGTCAAAGATATCAAGCCCATCGAAGAGAAGGGAGCGACATCTGTAGCTTTCCTTGTAGGTCCGGTAGAATATAGTGTGCCTCTCGCCGACAAGATCAACGTAGAGGAAGAACTCGCAAAGTTGGAGAAAGAATTGAAGCGCTATGAAGGTTTCCTTGCAGGCGTTGAGAAGAAGCTCGCCAACGAGCGTTTCGTAGCCAACGCTCCCGAGCAGGTCATCGCCCTTGAGCGCAAGAAGCAGAGCGACGCCACCGAAAAGATCACCGCTATCAAAGCCTCCATCGCAGCCCTGAAATAAATACCACCCTAAAAATTCTGCTTCCGCCTCATCCTGTCTTCTGCAATGAGGCGGAAGCCCGTTTTTTATCCCCTCGTGTTTACTGCGGTGAGGCGGTAGCCGAACATATTCCTTATTTTAGGGATTTCCCTAATTTTTAAATTTCAGCTTAATTTTTATGCGAAGGGATTAATAATTTCTAAAATTTTTTAAGTAATTTCGCGCTATGAAATCCATAGGCAAAATAATCTCTGTTTTTGGCGTGTCAGCTTTGATGCTTGCATCTTGCACCGCCCCTGAAAGAGTCCCGGAGAGTGAAGAAGAAGCAATTTATCTACTTGTAGGAGAACCATGCAGCGAAGGGGATTACCCTAAGGCTATCGCTCGTGCCGACTCCCTGCTCGCCTCCCCCCGGGAGATGTCAGACTCATTGAAGGCTTTTGTTATGATCGATAGGAATGTATCGATACTCGAATATGGAAATCTTGATTGGGCAGAAGCAAATACTGATACACTGATTGATTTCGGCCGAAAGACAGGTATAGAACTTGCAGTGATGCAAGGTTTGCAAAACAGAGGTATTGCCCGTCGACGTAAAGGTGACTATAAAAATGCCATCTCAGACTATAAAGATGGTCTTGAGATCGCTGTCTCGTCAGGCGACGAAGAAATGCAACAGGTATTTTCTGAAATGCTCGCTATAGCATGTGCAGAGAATGGCCTTTACGAAGAGGCTGCTTCTTTTGCCAGGCGTTCGCTCGATATGTCGCGCCAAGCCGGCGATGAGATAGGTGAGCTAAATTCCATCTCTACCCTCGGAGGGATTCTTGTGAAAGATGGTAAATACAAGGACGCCATCGCTGAATTAATACCTTACCACGATCAAAGCAGACAGACAAAGACATTATTGCGTGTAAAATATCTTACACCGCTCCTGCGCTCCTATCTTTCGCTTGATTCTCTTGCGAAAGCAAAGAAGATTCTTGCAGAAACATATGAAGCTCTCGAAGGCACTCCACGCAATACCCAAGCATATCTGGTAGCGGTAAACACAGAGGCTGTTCTTGCAGAGAAGGAAGGACGCTATGCCGATCAGTGGCGCTGGTTGCAAGCCGCCGACACAATAGGTGCCATGGGGACTTCTCCTGATGTCAGATACTTGGAGCGGGCTCATTGTTTGGCCCATCTCGGGCGTTGGCAGCAGGCATATGAAATGGAGAGAGCTGCTTATGCCGTGCTCGACTCAATCCGCGGAAACGATGATAACCGTGAACTCTCCGAACTAATGGTGAAATACGACACCTTGAGCAAGGAAAATGCTATTGAGCGTCTGAAGTCTACACGCCTTATGTGGGCACTGATCGCTTTGGGATGCTTGATAGTTGTCGTGTTTGTGGTGATAGCTGCAGCTTCCGCTCGCAAGCGGGCGCGTCGTCGCCTGGAGAGGGAACGTCGGGAGGAGTATCTCCGCGGCCTTGAACAGGAACGCAGTCGTATAGCACGCGAACTGCACGACGATATCGCCGGCAGCCTCGTAGGTCTGCAGTGGCAGCTGCGTGGTCCACAGCCTGAGAAAGCCGGGGATGCCCTTCTTGATGTAGCCAAGAGAGTGCGCCGGATGTCGCATGAGATGATGCCCCCGGAGTTTGGCAATATGCATTTCTCCGAAATTCTTCTTGACTATGTGGCGCGAGCCAATGCGTCAGATCCAAAACACAGGATAGTGCTGACAGATGAAGGTTCTTACCGGTGGGATTCGCTTTCCGCATCAGATTGCCATGAACTTTATCGTATAGTGCAGGAGGCAGTAAGCAATGCCTGTAAACATGGATCTGAAGGTGATATCCGGTTGATATTAGATGGAAATGATGATGAATACTCGATTAAGGTGATAAATCCGATTGGAGTAAAGTCATCTTCAAAAGACATTCCCGGTGACTCTGGAATCGGTATACGCTCACTGCGCATGCGTGCGGCTTTGTTAGACGCCACTCTTAATGTTAGCGAAGAGAATGGTTATTTTATGTTGGAAATTTTTAAAAATCGCTCCGAGAGATGAAAAGCAGAAAGTTGCTTGTAGTAGACGATCATCCCGTAGTGCTTGAGGGAGTTCGTGTTGTGTTGGCAGGAGAGGGGTATGAAGTGCTCAAGGCAGGCACTGCAGAAGAGGCAGAGGCCATTGTGGAAGCGAATGGGGATATAGAGTTGTTGGTAGTTGACCTGACGCTTGAGAATGATGCCGACGGACTCGCGCTAATAAAGACGTTGCGTACCGGCCGCTCAAGAATCCCGGCCGTGATTTATACAATGCATGAGGAGATGTGGAACATCTCCACCCTCATTGATGCCGATGTAGAAGGAGTAGTTCTGAAAGGTGAGGATGTCAATGAGCTTATAGAGGCTGTTCGCTTGGTAAGCAAGGGAGCCATCTACCGGAGTCCGGAATTCTGCGACCGTTTCGAATCTGTCAAAAAAGCGAGGGGAATACTTTCGCAGACTGATCTGGACGTATTGCGTCTCATAAGTGATGGGCTCTCATCAAGTGAGATATCAAAGCGTGTGAATCTGAGCGATAAATCCGTGGAATACCATAGAAGCAATATAATAAAAAAACTTGGAACTAAGAATATGACAGAAGCAATCAGAAATGCCGTCAAGCTCGGCATCATTTCGTGTGTGGCAGCCATTGCCCCCATCAGTTCCTATGGCGACGACCTTCTTCCCCACAATGTGGATCTAGGTCTTTCAGTTCAGTGGGCAGACCGCAATCTTGAAGCGTCCTCTCCATTGGAAGCCGGAGGATATTATGCATTCGGCGAAGTGGAAGAAAAGGATCTTTATACTTGGTCTACCTACCGGAACTGTGAGGATGGAGATATGTTTAGCCAGACCTATTTCGGGGAGGAGTCGATATGTGGCACTCAGTATGATGCTGCTTATGAGATTCTGGGTGATGAATGGAGGATGCCCAATAATGATGAGATTTTAGAATTGATGAATGAGTGCACATGGGAACTCTTCGATGTTGAGCCGCGTCGTTATTACCGTGTGACCGGCCCATCTGGCAACTATATTGACCTCCCGGTGGTCGGCTATATGAGCAATGACCATTTGGTCTATGACAATGTAGAATGCTACCAATGGTCAGGCGACTTTGAGCTTGAGGAAGGAGAAGAAGACGGCTTCGTCTATCGTCTGAACGGTCCCTACATCTTGGCTATTTCATATGGCAGGGAGCCTATGTGTTTGGATGCGAGCAGTCATCTCGGCATGCAGATCCGGCCCGTCTACGTAGGCACTACAGGAGTCTCTGCTATCAGCAGCATAGCTAAGCGGCAGGAATCAATCTACAGCATAGACGGCACCCGCCTCGCCACACCCCAGCAATCTCTCGCCCCGGGCCTCTACATAATTAACGGCAAGAAAACCCTAATCCGCTAAAGTAGGAGCTAAGATTAAAGTAGCGGCTAAGAATGTGGATAGTGTGCTTACGCACGCGTCCTGAGCCGGCAAAAGGTAACTTCCTGCCAGCATAATAATAAAAATTGTTTAGTGAAAACCCTAAATTTGTACTTTACAATAAATTAACAAGTAGAAATTTTTGCATAAAAGTTAATAAAACATTATCTTTGCGAGGTGAACACTCACACCATAACGTAAAACCTAAATAAACTTTTATGAAAAAATTTCTACTTGCTGTGATGAGCCTGCTCATACTGCCGGCTATTTCCCATGCTCAAAGTGTAAACATTGAGAGTATAGTTTATAGTGTCAACGGAGAGGAAGCCACTGTGGCCGACGGAATAAACGCCACCGGCGACATCACAATTCTGCCAGAAGTTGAAATCGAAGGGAAAACCTATCCCGTGACTTCCATAGCAGATGGTGCGTTCGGAGCGAGACGTTCTGGCCGAAAGGAGTATATTGCTGCGATCACATCTGTCGACATTCCAGCTTCTATAATGAGCATCGGACAGAGTGCATTTAGCTCTTCGACACTTAACGATGTAGTAATTCCGGAGACCGTAAAGACAATCGGTAATTATGCTTTTAGTAAATGTAAAGATCTGAAAAAGGCGGTTGTAAATGGTGGAATGGAATCCATGGGAACTCATTTGTTTGATGGGTGTGAATCCCTTGAGACAGCCATCATTGCTGAAGGTCATACCGTTATCCCTGCATATTCATTTAGGGATTGTAAAGCACTAAGTGAGGTGAGTCTCCCTTCCACATTGAAGGAAATTGGTGGCAGTTCGGAATTGGGAGGTGCTTTTGTTAACTGCTCATCACTTCGCTCTATAGATTTGCCTGAAGGATTGATTTCAATCGGCGATATGGGTTTCTATGTCACTGGTCTTACCTCTTTGATTCTTCCGGAAGGTTTTAAAACTTTGGGCTATAGTGCGTTTCAAAGTTGTCGATCACTTGAGGAGGTAAAATTGCCATCTACCCTTGAAAATTTGCCAAAAGCTGCCTTCAGACATTGCAGTGCTCTTGAGTCTATTGAAATTCCTGATGGAATTGCGGTTATTGAAGGGGGAGAATACAACGAAGGATGTTTCGATCATTGTTCATCTTTGAAGAATGTGACGTTGAGTAGCAATCTCAAAGAGATCAAGGCGTATGCATTCAATGCCTGCTCTATCTCCTCAATAATTCTTCCCGAATCTGTAGAAGAGTTAGGCTATAGGGCATTTTGTCCGGTGAAAGACATTGAGATGAAATCAGTGAAATGCTTTGCAAAAGAACCCCCGGTATTGGGAGAATCAGTATTTTTTGAAGAAGTAATGCCATCAGAAATGGAAGTCTTGGTGCCTGAAAGTACCCTTGACCTTTACCGCAGTGCCGAAGTATGGAAAGATTTCAATCTTACTGGCTTCCCCGACGTCACCTCCGTACTCGTCACCACAGCCGCTACTCCTACCCACTGGACAGTTTACACCCTCGACGGCCGCCAACTCCTTGACACAGCTAACCGGTCCGCCCTCGGCACCCTTATTCCCGGACTCTACATAATAAACGGAAAGAAAACCCTCATCCACTGATGGAACGGCGGTTTTCAACCGCCGCCGAGCATGGCAGCTAATCAAAAACAAAGCGGCTTCCCAAAAAAGGAAGCCGCTTTCACATTTTAAAATATTCTTCTAAAGCATCTGAAAAGTTATTTTTTCAGGATTTCGATTTCATAGTGCAGCCCCCGGTCTTCCTTCTTTTCGTTGAAGTTGGCTCCAATTAGATAAACTGTACGGCTTTCGAAGGCATATCTTCCGGCATAGTCTCGGGAATAGATCTGATCCATTGCTTCTTTTACACTCTTGTTGTATTTAAACTCAAAAACATATATATAGTTGCCTACAATAACTTCTAAGTCACTTCTTCCCTTGTAGCTATGATGCTCCGCTATGACTGCGTTGCCACAGAGCACTGAAAGAAGATATACGACAGCTCGGTAGGTGGATTCATTGTGGTCCTCACCGGGAAGATCTTTCAGAAGAGTGGCGAGTCTCTTCATGAATTCATCTATTGCACCTTTTGCAAGATCTTTTTTGAAGAGCGTAAACTCAAAACCGCTGCCCCTTCTTATTGTAGGGGGTGCATACCATCGGAGGAGGCATTTGTAGAAACCGATTTCCACCTCTCGGTTTGGGAATCGGAGTTCGTATAAGTCTGCTACCCTGTCATAATGCCCGATGGTTAGATAACCGGTTTGGAACATTAGTGGAACAGGATCTAAATTGTCAAAGCCTATGGTTGTAAGTTCCTCTTTAGTGGCTACCACTCCGTTGATAGACTCAGGGTCTATATCATTGTCCCTTGTCCAGTGTGCTAGAAAGTATGGTGTACCAGTCTCAAACCAATATGCATCAATTTCCTTACTCTGGAGGGCTTTCAACATGCTGTAAGGATTGTATAATCGTGACCCTTTTGCAGTAAAGAGATATCCGTCATAGTAATTACGGAGAGTCTTTAGCGTCGTGTCGAAATCTTCCTCTCGTTCCTCTGCAAGAATCTCAATACCTTGGCTGAAGTTATCTACAAGTTCTTTCTCTGTCCATCCGCATATGTCAGCAAAGTCATTCACCATCGAAATATCATAAAGATTGTTCAAGTCGCTGAAAATACTGACTTTTGCGAAGCGGGCCACCCCGGTGATGAACGCGAAACGGATGTACGCATCCATACTCTTTAGATTGCCATAAAAACTTTTAAGTATGCGTCGGTTCTTTTCAAGAATGTCTGGATATTTTTGAATATCTATTAACGGTTTGTCATACTCATCAATTAGTATTACAACCTTACGTCCTGTTGTTGTTGCTACTTTTTCAATCAGTTCAGCAAATCTTCCTGCATTTGTGTCAGCTATATCAATAATCCCATATTCTCTCTCATATCTTCTGAGATGGAGGTTTAGTATGCTGTTAAGGCCCTCCTTATTAGAATAGTCTTCAGCGTTGAAATCGAATCTCAATACGGGAGAAGGGGTCCAATCCAGATCCATGCTGTCAGCAGCCAATCCTTTGAAGAGCTCACGCTGTCCTTTGAAATAAGCTTCTAAGGTAGAGACAAGCAAGCTCTTTCCAAATCTACGAGGACGACTTAGGAAGATGAATTTGCCTACCTTAAGAAGGGGTGCGATATAGCGTGTCTTATCTACATATGTATAGCCATCCTCTATTATATTGGAGAATGTCTGCATGCCTATTGGATATTTCATCTCTTTCATATGCGTCCTCTTAAGTTTCTATTGAAAGCCTCTTTGCATTGAGCCTATAAAATAGAACTCAATCACAAAGTTAACAAAAGTTCCCAACATATCCAAACCTTTTTCGTTCAAAGCTCATCCTCCTGCTCGGTTCAACTTCATTGTTACCCCACGCCTCATCAGGGAGTATATTTTCAAGTCTAACCCACCAACACAGGAAAATATAGGCAAATTGATTTAGGGAAAACCCTAAATTATTGAAAATTTGCAAATTATGTTGTATTATAATTTGGTTTTTCATTAAATGGATACTATTTTTGTACTTTTAAGTAGCTCGCAAAAATTAATGATATGATAAATGCGAGATAATCTTGAG
>CAYSMP010000172.1:0-8311 GCA_964432215.1 uncultured Sangeribacter sp. | reverse complement strand
GAGGAATGGAAAAACGACTATGATACTATGGTCATGAATATGATATATGAGGATAACGTTCCCTCATTTGCGGACATACTCGGCATTACGGCAAACATAGAAAATATGTTTAAGTCTTAAATCTAATGAGGGGAGGGCTGAAATGTCGGGATTTTTGCTTATCTTTGCCGAAGTATGAAAAAGAAGCTTGTATTTTTAACGGGAGCGGGCGTGTCGGCCGAAAGCGGCATCAGCACGTTTCGCGATGCAAACGGCCTGTGGGAGCAATATCCGGTAATGGACGTTTGCTCGGCAACCGGGTTCGCACGCAACCCGGCCCTGGTTCATCAGTTCTATAACGAGCGCCGCCACCAGCTGCCAACCGTGGAGCCCAATGCCGCCCACCGGGCCATTGCCGCGCTCGAGGAGCGTTTCGACGTTATGGTGATTACTCAAAACGTCGATAACCTCCATGAACGCGCCGGAACTCCCCGGGAGCACATTATTCATCTCCACGGCGAGCTGATGAAGGTTCGCGCGCTCGATAACGAAAACCTGACCTTCGAGCTCCATGAGCCGAATCTCGACACCACACCCGAAACCCGCATCGACGGCCACCGAGTGCGGCCGCATATTGTTTTCTTCGAGGAGGCGGTGCCGATGATCGAGCCGGCGGCCGAGGTTGTTGCGCAGGCCGATATTCTGGTGATTATCGGAACGTCGCTCAACGTCTATCCGGCAGCCGGGCTGATCAACTACGCCCGCTCAGATGCGCGCATTTTCTATATCGACCCGAACCCGGCGGCTGTCGGACCGCGCGTAACCGTTATAGCCGAGCCGGCCACCCGCGGAGTCGTTACATTGGAAAAATATCTCACCAACGAATAGCCATGACAGTCAGCGAGCTCCCCACCCCGTTCTATGTTGTTTACGAGCAGAAGCTGCGCGCCAACATCGAAACGATTCTCGACGTTGCGCGGCGGGCCGACGTTGAAATAATCATGGCGTTCAAGGCCAATGCCCTATGGCGCACCTTTCCGATTTTTAAGGAATATGGAGTCAACGCAACGGCCAGCTCGCTCAATGAGTTGCAGCTGGCGCGCGAGGAACTTGGCGCCGAGGTTCATAGCTACTGCCCGGCCTACACGGAAGCGACTATCGAAAAGTATCTCGACGGCTCGACCCACATTACCTTCAACTCGCTGAGCCAGGCCGAGCGCTTTCTGCCCGAAGTCAAGAAGCGGGGTGGGGCAGTGTCGGCCGGCCTGCGCGTCAACCCCCATTGCTCGGTAATCGAAACCGACATCTACAACCCCTCGCTCCCCGGCTCGCGCTTCGGAGTCAGCGCCGAAGATATGCCCGACCGGCTGCCCGACGGCATTGAGGGCTTCCACTTCCATGCGCTCTGCGAGAGCGGCCCCGAAGAGCTCGCCAAGGTGCTCGACGCCTTTGAGACGCAGTTTGGCCGCTTTTTGCCGCAGCTGAAGTGGGTAAACATGGGGGGCGGCCACCTGATGACGCGTCAAGGCTACGACCGCGACCGCCTGGTTGAAATTCTGCGCGCCTTCAAGCAGCGCCACCCCAATCTCCACGTAATTCTCGAACCCGGTTCGGCCTGGACCTGGCGCACAGGCGATTTGATAACCGAGGTTGTTGACGTTGTTGAAAACCAGGGCGTTAAAACCGCCATTGTTGATGTCAGCTTTGCCTGCCACATGCCCGACACCCTCGAAATGCCCTATCAGCCGGCAATCACCGAGTCGACCCCCGACGGCGAATACATATATCGCCTGGGCGGTAATTCATGTCTCAGCGGCGACTACGTCGGCGACTGGGCCTTCGACCGCCCCCTCCGCGCCGGCCAGAGGCTCACGCTCGAAGACATGAACCACTATACGACGGTGAAAACCACCATGTTCAACGGCATTCAACACCCCGCCCTGGTGCTCTGCCGCGCCGACGGCTCATGCGAAACCTTGCGCGAGTTCACATACGCCGACTATAAATCGCGAATGTCATGAAGTTCAGCGTAATAATTCCGGTTTATAACCGCCGCGACGAAGTGGCCTCGCTCCTTGAAAGCCTTGCCGCCCAAACCGAACGGAACTTCGAGGTGATTATCGTCGACGACGGCTCCACCGACCCCTGCGGCCCCGAATGTGAGCCCTACGCCGACTTTGTTAACTACTACTGGAAAGAAAACGAAGGGCGCTCGCCGGCCCGAAACTACGGCATGGAGCGCGCCTCGGGCGACTATTTCATATTTTTCGACTCCGACTGCGTAATTCCTCCCGCCTATTTTGAAACCCTGGCCCGCGAGCTCGCCGCCGACCCCGTTGACTGCTTCGGCGGCCCCGACGCGGCCCACGAGTCGTTCACCCCGCTGCAAAAGGCAATTAACTTTGCCATGACCTCGCTGCTCACCACCGGCGGCATTCGAGGCGGCAAGGTGCAGCTCGAAAAATTCAAGCCGCGCACCTTCAACATGGGCTTCACGCGCCGGGTCTACGACCGGGTGGGCGGCTTCCGCGAAATGTTTTCGGAAGACATCGATATGTCGATGCGCATCAAAAACGCCGGCTTCACGATTGCCCTGCTGCGCAACTGCCCGGTTTATCACCGGCGGCGCCTGAGCTGGCGCAAGTTCGCGCGCCAGGTCTACGTTTTCGGCATGAGCCGCATAACCCTTCAGCTGCTATATCCGGGTTCGCTGAAACCGGTTCATACGCTTCCGGCGATCTTCTTGCTGGGGTCGGTGGCGCTCGTTGCGCTGGGCGTGTTCGTCAGCCCGTGGTGGTTGCTGCCGTTAGGCATCTATGCCGCCGCGCTGCTGATTGACGCGCTGATTCAAACACGCTCGCCCAAAATTGCCCTGCTGGCCCTGCCGGCATCGTTCATTCAGCTCTATGGCTACGGAGCGGGCTTTCTGCGCGCATGGTTCACCAAGATTCTTCTGCGCCGCGGGCGCAACGAGGCCGAAGAACTCGAAATCCGGAAAGGCAAAAACGAATGATACGCAACCTGGCCGACGACGAAAAACCGCGCGAAAAAGCTCTGCGCCACGGCATTTCGACGCTCACCGACGCCGAACTGCTGGCCATTCTGCTGCGCGTCGGAGTGGCCGGCAAGTCGGTTATCGACGTGTCGCACGAAATTCTCAGCCACTTCAGCAACGACCTGGGGCGCATGGCGCGCACCTCAACGCGCGAGCTGACAAGCATTGTTAAAGGCATCGGCCCGGCCAAGGCCCTGACCGTCATAGCCGCTCTGGAGCTGGGCCAGCGCTGCCGCCAGTCGGGCGCGCGGATAAAGCCGCAAATGAGCAGCTCGCAGTCGATCTACGACTACATGCGCGACAAGGTTGAGTTCCTCGACCACGAGCAATTCTGGGCTCTGATGCTCAACAAGCGCCTCGGTGTCGAAAGCATAGAGCTCATATCGTCGGGCGGCATGGACGCCACCGTGGTCGACATCCGGCTGCTGGTCAAGCGCGCGCTCGATGCACGCGCCGTTGCCGTTGCGCTGGTCCATAACCACCCCTCCGGCGCACTGACCCCCTCAGGGCCCGACGACTCGCTGACCCGCCGCATAAAAGCCGCCTGCGAAACCCTCGACATCCGCGTCATCGACCACCTGATCATCTCCCCCGTCGGCTACTACTCCTACTCCGACCACTCCCGCCTCTAAGACTTCGGGGGAAAGAGGAGGTTGGCGAGTGATTCTACGGCATTCATCAGGCGGGTGCGGCCGGCTTCGGTCGCCACATCGATGCCGCAAAACGGCGAGCATTCGCGGTGAAGGTTCAGATAATATATGCCCGCAATCATCAGCGCCGAAATCGCCACGAAGTCAACATTGCTGTTCTTGAACATATTGCCGTAGATTTCAGTCAGCGGAAGGGTCTGCACCTCGCGGTTCATGGCCGAACGCTTCGTAACGGCATTCGCGTCGTTCACCTCCCAGCGGAGCAGCTCAAGCATTATTGAGTCGCTTTTCAGGCAGTCAAACAGATTCCTGAAGATTTCAATGTAGCGTTCCTTGTCGTAATTTTTGTCGTGCGACATTCTCAGCATATCGCTGAACCAATAGTCATATTCCCTGACAAAACAATCATAGAATTCTTCCAGATTCCTATAGCGCGTATAGAACGTTACGGGCTCAATCTTTGCGTGCTTGATGATATCGAGAACGGTTGTTCCCGCAAAACCCTTTTTCAGAATAATGCTTTCGGCGGCTTTCTTTATGCTGTTGTCGATTTCCGCTTTTGAGCGGCGACATCTTTTGCTTTTTGTCTTTTCCATACTATACACGGGATACAGGAAATAATTTTCAGTGCAAAAATACTGTAATATAACCAACTAATCAAATTTCGAGGGAGAAAAAAATTTGCTTTTATACATAAAGATATGTATATTTGCAGGGCGGATTTTCGGAAATATCACAACAACCGGATAATCCAATCCACAATAACGCCTTAATTAGAAACCAATTAACAACTATCACATGACAAACGGAATAATAAAAAGAGCAATAGTTATATTCTGCATGATTATTTCATTGCAGGCAGCGGTGCAGGCCCAGCCCAAGCAGAACGGACGCATACCCACGCGCGAAAAACGCGGCTATAACCAGCGCACCGTTATCGACACCGCACGCGTCAGAGTGCTCTACGCCCTGAACGCCAAAGATATCAAGGACGAAAACAGCTATATTGACCTTGGCAAACTTGAGGTCGGCAAACGGGTGCGGAAATACAGCAGCGAGTTCCTGAACCTTTCCGATAAGGCCGCCATAGAATGGAAAAAACAGAAGAACCATAACGAAAATGTGCCAAAAAGCTTCTGGATGGGTGGCCAGAAAGAGCACCAGGAACATTGGAGCGAACTGGTGTTTTCGGACTACATTGTCAGCGGCAACACCCTGACGGAGTATGCCTGCATGCCGTCGTTTGCCGAGCGCGACAACGGACGCTACACTGAGGAGTGGCCGCAGATGCGCTGGACCCTGACCGATGAAACGCAAACCATTCTCGGCCACAAATGCCAGAAGGCCACCTGCCGCTTCCGCGGACGCGACTTCGAAGCATGGTTCGCCCCCGACGTACCCATCAAGGGTGGCCCCTGGAAATTCGGAGGCCTGCCCGGCTGCATACTCAAAGTGTACGACAAGGATAAACTCTACGTCTGGGAGGCCGTGGCCATAGAGCATGGCACCTACCCCATTACCCGCTATCCGGAAAAATTATACCCGAAAGTCAGCCGCGAACGCATCTATAAACTCCAAAAGAGCTATAACGAAAACTATTGGGGCGCCATTGGCTGGACGAGCATGGAAGGACGCGGCACTCCCGGCAAAGCGAACTTCCGGCCGCTGGAACTGGAATAAGCCGTATTTGCGATGAAACGATTCCTTGCTATTATTGCGGTTCTCACTGCGGCGGGGATAATGGCGCATGCGCAGACCGTTATCACCGGCACCGTGACCGACATCGACGGCAAGCCCGCGGATGCCTACGTAACTGCCTCAGCCAAAGACTCGGGCAGCATCATCGACTTTGCCGACACCAATAGCAAGGGGGCTTATAAACTTGAATTCAACAGCCCGACCGATTCCATAATAGTGGTTGTTGCCGGAATGAATATCGGTCGGCAGACAAAGGTGGTGGCCAACCGCACGCAACAGTTAAATTTCCGCGTGGAGCTGAAAGAACTCAAGATGAAAGAAGTTACGGTCCGCGCAAAGAAAATAACCCAGCATGGCGATACTCTGAACTACCTCGTTGGCGCCTATAAGCAGCAGGCCGACCGCACCATCGGCGATGTGTTGAAGCGGATGCCCGGCATAGAGGTTTCCGACAACGGCGGCATCAGGTTCAACGGCAAAAGCATATCGAAATTCTATGTCGAGGATATGGACCTGCTGGCCGGACGCTATGGGCTGGCCACCAACAATGTCAACGCATCCGACGTGGCCTCGGTGCAGGTGCTGGAAAACCACCAGCCGGTAAAGATGCTCCACGGCAATACGCTGACCGACGATGTTGCCATTAACCTGAAACTCAAGGAATCGGCCAGTGGCACGATGGCCATAAACACGATGCTGGGCATCGGTGCGCAACAACCGGCCGGGAAGTCCGCAATCGGCCGCAATCCGCTTTGGGCGGCCGAGGTCGTTGGCATGTATTTCGGCAAACGGCGGCAGAATATGACGCTGTATAAAGGCTGCAACACGGGCGATGACGTGTCGAAGGAACTGACGCAACATAACTCCGGCATCAGCGGCATCAGCCTCTACCCTTTCTGCCCGACGGACGCCATAATGCCCGGCGGCTCGGGCCTGCCGCAGAAACGCACCTTCGACAACCAAACCCACATCCTGACCATGAACCATCTGGAAAAGATAAGGGATAACACGGAGCTGGGCCTGAACATAGTTTACCACAACGACCGCATTCGCCGCGAAGGCAGCAGCATGGGCAACTACTTTATCAGCAACGACAACCGGCTGCTGACATCCGAAACCATGACCGGCGAAACGAAAGTGAACAACCTGAACATCCAGGCCCGCTGCAACTGGAATGCGCCAAACGGATTCGTGGCCAACGTTCTGAAGTTCAACACCGACTGGAACAGCGACCGGGTGGACGGTCAGCTCCGGTCGGAACGCACGGGAACCGCTCCCGCCAGCTACGGCGACGACCGCGTGCGCCAGCACTTCGACCGCCCTCAGCTTTCCGTTTCCAACACCTTCAATACTATCCGCAATATCGGCAAAAACACTTTCGACCTCCATTTCTCGGCCGGCTATGCCCAACGCCACAACACCCTCACCGTCAATATAGACTCACTCCTGCGGAACACACAGGCCAACTATGCGCAAGACGTTGACTCCCGCCATATTGCCGGACGCTTCAACACCACCTACAGCATCCGGCTGGCCGAAGCGTTCCGCTTCAACTATAGCCTCAACGCGTCGGCCAATATGCACCGCATAGTCACCGACCTCAGCGGATTTACGCCACCGCCCGCTAACCCCCAGCTCAACAACGACCTCTGGTACAACACCTACTGCCTTGCCCTCGGCCAGAGCTACAAGTATGAGATACACAACTTTGACATCACCTTAGGCCTGCCCCTCGAACTCTACACCCAGACTCTCGACGACAAAATCCGCAAAGACAAACACGGCTACACCCACCTGCTCTTCTCGCCCTCGCTATCGTTGAGCTGGATAATTACCCGCGACCTCTGGTTCAACGCCGGAGCCCGTTATAGCAAGACCGTAGGCGACCCGGGCGGCATCTACAGCGGCTACATAATGTCGAACTACCGCACCTTTCAGCGCTCCTACGTCGACCAACTATCCGAAACCAAAAACTATGGCGCCAACGCCTCGCTGCGCTACCGAAACGCCATCTATGCCTTCTTTGCCAACATAGGCTTCAACTATCACCGCACACACGATAATCAGCTCTACGACTACAGCTACGAAGGCGCCACCAGCGTGGTGCAGGCCATTGACCGGCCCACAGCGGCAACCAGCTACGGCATCAACGGCGATATCAGCAAAGGTTTCGACTTCCTCAGCACTACCCTACGCCTATTGGGCAGCTACACCCTCTCAGAGAGCGAACGACTTATTGCCCGGGAACTCTACCCCTACCACTCCCGGAGGCTCAGTTTCGGCGGCACCCTCTCGTTCAAACCTTTCAGCTGGATGGGCATGGTCTATACCTGCGGTTTCGGCCGGAGCCGCAGCTACACCGACGCGAATAGCACACGGTCAACCACCGTTCGCAGCAACTCGCAGCGCCTCACCTTGAACATCTACCCCACTCAGAAGCTTACGCTGACCCTCTCGGCCGAAGACAATTATAACAACCTTACCGCCGAAAATCGCCACGCATGGTTCGGCGACGCATCGGCCAAGCTCAAGCTGAAGCGCGTTGACCTCGAACTGCAGCTCAACAATCTCTTCGACCAGCGCCAATACACCCGCGTTTCCTACAACGGGCTCGACATCTTCACCCAGACCTCACAGCTACGCCCGCGCAACGCCCTCTTCACCATCAGATTCAAACTCCTATAATATTAGCTAATGGCTTTCCCGAAGGGGAGGAGGGCCAATTTCATCAGCTTGAAGTGGGATTATTTGGTGCCGGCTTCGCGGAGGGAATTCTTGCTTTTAATCTTTGAATTGAGGGTCTTTATTGTTTCGAGGTAGGCTCGCTCAATGGGTGACAACTCTCTCACTTGGAACTGGCGATATTCATGTTCCGCTTTCTCCATAGCCTGCTGATGGCTGACGGTGCCGGGTCCATTGAGCAATGTCT
>CAYSMP010000171.1:0-8416 GCA_964432215.1 uncultured Sangeribacter sp. | reverse complement strand
GTCGCTCGCGGTCGTCGATGGTCAGTTTGCGTGTGGTGGAATTGATATTGCGCACAAGGGCCTCGGCCGACACGAATTCAGTGTAGACCATAGCAGCTCCCTGCTCACGGCAAATGAGACGGAATGAAGGGTCGGTGACATCCTCCATTGGGGCCAGCATTACCGGCCTCTCGCCAATGTCGATTTTGTCTATTTTCACGGGAGATGGTTTTAGAGGAGGGTCAAGCGGGAGCATCGTGATGGTGCAAGCAGCTCTGCAACCTCGCGAAGCTGTTCGGCTGTCACTTCCCGTATGCGTGCGGCAGTATGCTCGGTATCGTAGATTTCTCCACGCAGGAGAAAGCTCTTTCCCATATTGATAGCCATATTCTCGCGGTTGTCGGTGCTGACGAGGAGTTGCCCGCAATATTGCGTCTTTATCTTTTCCAGCATACGCTCCGTCATAGTTGTCTGCGCCAGCTTATCCAGTTCGCGCTTCACAATAGAAAGACATTTCTTCACATTGCTCTTGTCACACCCGATGTATACGCTCCAGAGGCCAGTGTCGCTGAACATGGAGTTGAAACTATCTACTGAGTAGACCAACCCCCGCTTTTCTCTGAGCTCGCAGTTGAGACGACTGCTCATGCATGGGCCTCCGATGTAGTTGTTGAGCAGATAGAGAGCGAATCGACGCGGGTCATTGCGGCTGAAGGTACGCGTACCGTAGATGGTATGTGCTTGAAAACCATCATTGTCGATCACTTCGTCGAAGGGAGGGAGTTCTGCCGGTATCTTTCTCGGTGGCCGACGGAAAGGAAAGTTTAGAAGACCAAAATGCTTCTCGACGCGTTTTATAAGCTTGTTGGGATCGTCCGGACCGGAGATATACACCACCATATTTCCCGGCGTATAGTTCAAGTCGAGAAATTGCCTACATTCCCTGCCTGTTAGCGATCTGACGCTCTCGGGAGTGCCGAGTATATTGTGGGCGAGTGCGTTCCCTTTGAAGATACGCTCCTCGTATTCATCATAGACATTGTCTGAGGGGGAGTCGAGATATGACTTTATTTCCTCTATGACAACCTCGTGTTCCGTCTCAATTTCCGGCTGAGGGAAGAGAGAGTTGGCGATGATGTCGGCAAGGAGTTCTATGGCCCGGTCGGAATATCCAGCGGGGGCACTGGTGTAGATGATAGTGCTTTCCTTCGAAGTGCTTGCATTGAGTTCGCCACCGATGCTCTCCATTCGGGCTGAGATGGCCGATGATTTCCGTTTCCATGTCCCCTTGAAGATGGTATGCTCCACGAAATGGGCCAGCCCGTGGCGTTCGGGAGCCTCGTCGCGGCTTCCGCTTCCTACCACTACTCCAATGTAGGCTACCTTGGCATCAGTCTGGCACACTGCCACCCGAAGTCCGTTATGTAATGTATGCGTTGTATATTTCATGCTGCAAATTTACGTAAAAAAACCGATATACCAAAAAAATAAGGCTTTTGGGAGTGGATGCAGTGTTATTCCATCAGATAGCCATAGGAGGCGAAGATAGCATTGAAGCGTTCCAGCTTGTGGGTCTTTACGAGAGCCAGAGTCGCTCCGGCCAGAATGGTCATTTCCCGGAGTTCCTTGTTGGTCAGAATCAACTCCTTGAGGCCTGGCAGATCGGGGCGGAGCCTGAGCAGGGAATATCCTCCGTCTCGCGAGGCGCAGAAGGTATGCCTTTTTGCCTCGTTGATGATTTTCTTAAGTGCCGGTTCCTTTTCAGGGTCGATAATTGTCTTAAGATTACTGATCCTTTGCTCAAGATCTGTAGCTTGTCTGCAACCTTTCATCAGAGTTTCTACTGATATTCTGAACCGGGTAGTACTGATTCTTTTTGCGACCTTATCCAGAAACATCTGGAAGGGAGAAGTTTCACTGATAGTGATAATGTCGTTTTGCGCGTCGAATTCCACTTCCATATTTCCTTCCGACAGCTTAGGCGTATAGTCTGAGTCTATGCCAAGCGCATATCTGCCGAGGGGAGTGA
Organism: uncultured Sangeribacter sp.; assembly: GCA_964432215.1. Lineage (GTDB taxonomy): Bacteria > Bacteroidota > Bacteroidia > Bacteroidales > Muribaculaceae > Lepagella. The sequence continues at coordinate 6,408 of CAYSMP010000171.1, read as the reverse complement.
GTTTAGCATAGCGCATCCCTTCCATGGGGTCGTCGGCAATCTCTTCGCAGTCAGTGTCCATGGCTATTTCCACCAGACCAAGTGCGCATAGATATTTTATCCAATGCACGGCAAATTTAAAGCCGATTTCTTCAGACCAGTCGATAGGATCACCTTCTATTCCAAGTTCCTTGTCTGATTTCCTTATAGGTTTCCCTTTATTTATTCCATCTTCGGAGAAGAGGTTGAGGTAGGTGTAGTTATGGTCGCTTATTATTGTGGAGCAGAGCAGCTGCATTTTGAAATTGTCGAGGCTGAGCCATTTCTCATTTCCCTCCTTTAGAATTTCTTGCACCGTTTTTGTAACGCTTAATGCATAGTGGCTGATAGTCCATGCTTTTGTGAATCCCTGTATGGCGGGGATGAATGAGCTGAATATTGGACCCACAATCCATTTCGGCATATCATAAACCGCAAATTTTGCCAGCAGTTTAATATCGATGTCCTTCTTACTGACCATATGGTTGAAGATAGTGAAATAGGTCAGACATAGCAGTTCCACCCGGTCGAGTGGCCATTGCCCGGCCTGGTGTCTGAAGTCGCTGATTTGGGTCTGAGTCTTTACCTTTCTTACGGTTGTAGATGAAATGGAACCATTGGCACTCAGCATTGATCCGTTGAGAGCTATTCCTTCCAATGTCATAAGATCAATGGCAGTGGCCTGCTCAAAGTCTTCTATCTTAAGACATTGATCTTTTGGAAGCTCTTCTGCAAGATGAGGAAGCCGGAATTCAGGCCCGAAGAAAAGGTCGGAGAGTATAATGCGCTTGTTGGCGGTCATACTTAGAAGTCCATGCCTGTCATAGCCATGTTTTGCAGCTGAATATGTCTGCCAACAGTCGGTCACAGTAAGTGGAGCAAAGAGCAGTTCGACGATTGAGTCGTAATGCCAATTGTAGCCTGATGCTATACTCACTTCACGCCCTAACTGGTCTTTAAGTTGGATCGTGCTCACCTCAAGATTTGTGATAAGCCTCTTCCAAGCCTCTTCATATCTCTTATCGGCTTTTGCTACTGCCAATACGTTTTTAATATCTCCGGCGAAGGAATTGTAAATCTGGGTTTGTCCCTCAAACGATAGCGCATCTAACCCGTTGGGTTGCATAAGAGTGTGCATGTAGCCTTGCATTTTTGTTGAGGAAGTGTCTGATGCCCGGAGCTGCCTATCCCTGACCATTTCTGCGAATGGCTTTAGCAGACCGAGCCGTTCCCTGTTGTAGACTGAGGATAAGCTGCGTCCCGCCTGCTTGACTGTTATATTGGCAAGGTTCAGAACTCCCGCCTGAACATCTTGTGCGTAGATGGCCGATTTATCTTTTTTTGTGATTGCCATGGATTATTAAGAGAGTATGAAGTCGATGTCTTTTTCTGAGAGGTGTTTGCTTGTAGCGGTATCGGCGCTGATAAGTTCGTCGAAGAGTTCTCTCTTCTGCTCCTGCAACTGCAGCATCTTTTCTTCAATGGTGCCCACGGTGATGAGGGAATATGAAGTCACAGTCTTTTTCTGCCCGATTCGGTGGAGTCGGTTGATAGCCTGCTCCTCAGCAGCTTTGTTCCACCAGGGCTCGAAGATGTAGACTGTGTCGGCCGCAGTTAGATTTAGGCCCACACCTCCCACTTTGAGGATCAGGAGCATCACCATGCAGTCCGGGTCGCCTTGGAAGCGCTCTACGCTCTTCTTCCTTGCAGTGGCAGACGATGATCCGGTCATTGTCTCAAACTGTATGCCCAGCTTTTCGAGGCGTGAGCCCACTATCTCAAGGCCTGAGAGGAAGTTGAAGAAGACCACTGCCTTGTGGCCGTTGCTTACAGATGCGGTGAGCGACTCCACCAGCTCGTCGATCTTCGGCGAACGTACCCGTCCGTCGGATGCACTTTCCGGTACGGAAGCTATTCTCCTCAGTTCGCTGAGAGCTTGAAAGAGCAAGAACTGTGACTTCTGGACACCGTCGCGTCTGATTGCCTCGTCTATTTCCTGTTTGTAGCTAAGGCGCCGCTGGTCGTAGAGTTTCTTTTGGTTTTCCGACATTTCCACGTAGATGGTCTGGTCAATCCGGTCCGGCAGATCCTTTAGCACGTCTTTTTTCAGTCTTCTCAAGATGAAAGGGAAAATCTTTCGGCGTAGACTTTCGGAGGCATCCTTGTCGCCATATTTTTGAATCGGCAATGTATAGGAGGCGTTGAAGTCGTCGAGTGTGCCAAACATAGTAGGATTGAGGAAGCGGAAGAGGGAGTACAGTTCCGTAAGGTTGTTTTCCATGGGGGTGCCGCTGAGTGCGAAGCGATGTTTCGACTCGAGCAACATGACCGCTGCAGTGGTCTGCGCCGCATAGTTTTTGATGTTCTGCGACTCGTCGAGCACGATACATTCGAATTTGAGTGTCTTTAACTTCTCAATGTCGTTGCGTACGAGAGCGTAGGTGGTCAGCACCACATTATTTCCCATAGCCTCGTCGATGTCGCGCTGCAGGCCATAGTAGGTATAGAAAGTCAGTTGCGGGGTGAACTTTGCCAGTTCCTTCTCCCAGTTGAAGAGTAGGCTTCGAGGCATGATTATGAGTGTAGGGGCCTTCTCGCGTGCATTTTTTTTGTCGACATATATCGTGGAGAGGAGAGCGATAGTCTGGAGTGTCTTTCCGAGACCCATATCGTCGGCCAGACATCCGCCTAATTCATTGCTATATAGATAGTCGAGCCATTTTACTCCCTCTGTCTGGTAAGGGCGAAGTTTAGCGTCAACCTTGTATTTCGGTGCTCTGGCCGTCTTAAGCCCGTTGAATCCCTCCAGCACCTTGCGTGAACGAGCCGCGAAGGTGCCTGTGACTTTCGATTGTATAAGATCCTCTACTTCCGCGAGGTCGAAGATTGTCACCCGTATGCGTCCATCCTTATCTCGGCGTCGGAACAGGCGTTGCAGGCGTTGGATGTAGTCCTCGTCGATGATACCTCGGTTGCCGTCGCTGAGTTCTACATAGCGTTTGGAGGCATACTGCTTCAGTAAGTCGGCTATCGAGAATGATTCTCCTGCTATCTCTACCTTCCCTTCTCCTTCGAGAAAGTCGATGCCTGAGGAGAATTTGAATTTCACTTTTGGTTGCACGGCTACTACTTTGTATTCCTTCAGTTTCTCGCTTCCTACGAGTTTGAAGACTTCAAGCACCTGTGGGAGGTTGCGGAGCAGGAATGGACCTGCGGTTTCCTCGGGAACTATGAAAAAATAGCCGTCGCGGTATACTTCTTTCTTTGCGTTGCGGTTGGGTGCGCTTTGCATTATGAGGTCTTCCAGCCGGTCGGCACGCTCCTCAAGGTCGCAGTCTTCTACTTTACGGATGCGTATCCGGCGATCTTGGTCGATGCTCACAGCCACCGTAGGGGTTACTCCCGGGGGAAGGTTTCCGGCCATGGAGTCTACCGTTGAGCCGACACGCAGATAGAGAGCTTTGTCTTGCGCCACTTTCTCAAGGAACAGGGTAGGCTGAGCATGCTCAGTGTGTGACGAATAGTGGGGACGTATGCCGTTGATTTCCGGCGTCACATTGCTGACGTATGAGAGGAAGAGGGTCAGGAAACTTTCCAGCAAGTCTTTTTCAACTGCGGTCAGGAGTTGACGGATGCTCTGATAGTTGTCGCCCACGCTTTTAAGGGTGAAGACTTTGTCGCCACATAGCACGTGTCTGTCGTCAAGAAACCGCGGATCCTCATACTCCTCATCATTTGCGCGAATAATGAGACTCATATATGCAGTAGGGTGTGAGTCCCACTCCCGGATGCTGAGTAGGAGATAGGCCGGGTCGTCGTAGAAGGTAAGAGGGGTGTCATCCGGGCCGTTTACACTGCAATCCGGGTTAATGAAATTAAGGAGATGAGGGTTTTCCCAAATAGAAGCAAAGATGCCGAGTTTATCTTTATCGTCGAATAGACCGTCGGTTGAGAACTCCATGATTCGTGTAAGTTCTGATTTAAGGCGGCGTTCAGTCGGCGATAGGGCAGAGCTGTCGGAACACAATAGGAGAAACGGCTCTCCGAATTTCAGCGCGATGCGGAATGCAGCTTTTTTCTTGCGTGCAGTGCTTTCTTGGTGGAGCTCACGTCGCAGTGGCCTTAGAGCCGTAAACATCCTTTCGAACTCCTCTTTTTCCTGCATATATGATGGTATTTAAGTGTTGAAGTTGTTTCGATTTATTTACGAATACAAAATTAATTAAAATGATGAAAAGAAATATTCTTTTTATTAATCTTCTTATTAATCTTCCGTCATCTTCCCGGCGTATTTTCCTTCATTCATCAGTCACGATGCCCGCATCGCTCCTTCTTCATGAAGAAAAATCCACTCGAGAACCTGACGAAATCTTAATAAAAAAAAAATCGAAACAACTTCGTTTTCTAAATTTTCGCAAATATAGCGAATATTTAGGAAAAAAGCAAATAAATGAGTCTTGAGTCTTCAGAGTTATAGTCAAGGATGGGGCCTTCTTTTTCTTTGAGTGCTTCATTGACTCGGTGGTCAATCTTTTTAGGCCTTTAATCCTCATCAATGGCCGGATCGACTTCGTCAGAGTCTTCTTCCTCTTTCAATGCTGCCGCTCGCTTCCTCCACTTTTCAATATCGACACGAAATTCCTTAGACTCTTCCGCAGTGAGAGTTTGGTCTTTGCGTGGCAATTCCTCTTCAAGGAGATTGGCTACGGATTCGGCCCCCCTCCAGTCGCCGGCATAGTAGGCCTCTCCGAAGTATTTCAATGCGAGCCAGAAGGATTTTTTACATCCTATTCCGTCTGCATATAGCCAGCCCAGACGGTAGAGGTATTCTTCCTCCTCATCGTCAAGTTCAGCGGCCTTCTTGGTCCAGCGGAAAAGGGCCTCTGTGCGCTCCTGGTCTTCTGTATATTCGGGCATTACAATTTCCCAGTAATAGTCGCTGAGTTTTCCAGCGGCTTCGGCATCCTCATCGGCTATTTGCTCGAGATACTCTATACCAGTATCAGGGTCGCCTCCCCTGGCCATGTTTAGAAAGTGGTCGCCGAGCCAGTTGCAGGCATATTTTTTCCAGTGGCTGTCAATCTCGGCACATTTCTCGTAGAAGCGTTCGGCATCGTAATGGTCGTATTTCTGTCGGGGTCCACCTTCAGCCTGATCGGGAGTCTCCGCTTTGTCGCACATATATCCCAAGATATAATAACCCAATGGATCACCACCTTCGAATGCTGCTTTCTCAGCAAATTCGAAACTTTTGTCCATATCTACGGGCACGACAATACCTTCATGGAGCATCAATGCCATTAGTCCGTCGCGCTCACTGCTGTCGGGAGCCTCTTTAATGAGCTCGAATATCTTATCCTGAATTGCCGGATTGCTATCCCGGGAATCCAACATTCTTAGAAACTTATCTGTCAGTGATTCCTGTATCATGATTTTATTCATATTTCAATCAAACATCACGCGTGGATTCATTTGGGAAGGGGATTTCCAGTCGATTCCGTATTCTTCTTTCAGTAGAGCCTGCTTCGCGTTCCAATATTTGAAGCAGAATCCCATATGGCGGGGGGCATTGGCAAACCGTTCGTCAAGACGACGTTCCACTTCATAGTATATGTCTTCCCAACGGAATGTATATTCCACCGGGTCGCATCTGAGATGACCTAAGCGTGGGTGCATTATAATCTTCATAAGTTCCTGGGAAGTGAAAAGTGCCGCTATCGCTTCTTGCAAGTCCTTACTGAAGAAACTGTCGTAGAATCCTGCATCCTCAAGAAGGATCCGGAGTTTAAGCAGGCGCCGTGCCCGTCCTTTGAGGTTTTCGTCGAGTTTCCCGTCTTTGAAAGCTTTACGGAGAAACATGAGGGTCAGGTCGTAAGATGCATGGTTGTAGACCGTATCATTGACGGCGTCTATAATGCGTGGTACGGTCTCTTCCAAAGCTTCCCATGGCGCTTCTTCACAGCGTATGATGTCACGCACCGTGTAGGCGATGTCTTTGATGGGTCGGTAGTCTTCCATCTCAACATAAGTCTCTGCAAGCAATGTGTAGAGCTGAAGAAGTTCAAGGGCATGGCTGAGATTGGCCTTTTCTGTCAGAAGCATTTCAATGAGGGCTCGGAAGCAAGAGGCATCCGCTGCCAGCGTCTCATTCTTCTCTGTTTCTTCCAACTCATGCCGGAGGTTCATGACACGTTCGATTCTATTCTCAATAGAATCAGCAGAGTCATTTACGATATGCTTTATTTCATTTTCAAGTTTTTTGTTTAGCATAGCTTTGGGGTTGTGGAGTTGTGGGGTTGTGGAGTTGTGGAGTTGTGGAGTTGTTGGGTTGTGGAGTTGTGGAGTTGTGGGGTTGTGGGGTTGTGGGGTTGTGAGGTTGTGGGGTTGTGG
>CAYSMP010000170.1:0-8430 GCA_964432215.1 uncultured Sangeribacter sp. | reverse complement strand
TTCAGAATGGAATGAAGCAGGAGCAAAAGCGTATTGAAAAGGCATTTGAAATAGCTGAGTCAGGTCAGAATGTATGTGTTATCAGTTCGGGTGACTCAGGAATCTATGGTATGGCTCCCCTTGTGTATGAAATGCTTCGTGAACGGGGATCAGAAATAGAAGTCGAGGTAATCCCCGGTATAAGCGCTTTCCAGAAAGCTGCCTCTCTTCTTGGCGCACCGATCGGACATGATTTCTGTGTCATATCTCTCAGTGACCTTATGACTCCATGGGCACTGATAGAGCGGAGGATTAAGGCTGCCGTTGATGCAGATTTCATCACTGCAGTATATAATCCCAAAAGCACCGGCAGATATTGGGAACTTTATCGCCTGAAGGAATTGTTTTTAGCCGGACGCGCTCCTGAAACACCGGTAGGATATGTGCGTCAAGCCGGACGTGAGGAGCAAAAGGTTACTCTCACTACTCTTCAGAAATTTAATCCTGAGGATGTCGATATGTTCACTGTTGTGATTATAGGCAATTCCCAATCCTATCTTTGGGACGGTCACTTCACTACTCCACGGGGCTATTATCGGAGTACGGATGAGAAAGCCACTAATCCCGGCCAATCAATAATGATAGATAGTTTCCGCACTATTGAAAGAGAAATGTCGCATCCCGAAATACCTCTTGACCAGAAGTGGCCTTTGCTTCATGCCATACACACGACAGCTGACTTCGATATGGAGAATGTAGTAAAAGTCGATTCCGGAGCCGTGGGAAAAATCTACAACTTGTTGACCCAAGGAGGAGTAAGAACTATTGTCACAGATGTAACTATGGCAGCTTCCGGTATTCGGAAAGGAGCACTGGATAGACTTGGAGTGGAGGTAAAATGTTATCTGAATGATACTGCTACGACCGAGCTTGCAAAGGAAAAAGGTATCACCCGCACGCAGGCAGGGATAAGGAGAGCTGTAGCAGAGCATCCGGATGCTCTTTATGTTTTCGGAAACGCTCCCACTGCACTGATGGAACTATGCACGCTTATCCGCCAAAAGAAAGCCAATCCTTGTGGAATTGTGGCTGCCCCTGTAGGATTTGTCCATGTCTGTGAAAGCAAACATATGGTCAAGCCGTTTACCAATATTCCGAAGATTATTGTGGAGGGAAGAAAAGGCGGAAGTAACTTAGCAGCCACTTTGGTTAATTCTATTCTTTGCTGGCCTGATGCGAAATTATTAAAACCGGGAAGAGATGTCTGAGAAAATATTCCATATAATAGGTCTCTCCGACAATAGGAATCAATTTTTCTCTCCTGAGATAATTGAGATTATTTTAAAGAGTAAAGTGTTTTCAGGAGGACACCGCCAGCATGAGATCGTAGCTCCGATTCTTCCATCAGGCATTGTCTGGATTGACATAACTGTTCCTTTACAATCGGTTTTTGAAAAATATGCCGATTATGATAATATTGTAGTCTTTGCTTCCGGCGACCCTCTTTTTTATGGCATTGCCAATACTTTGGGGAGGGAGTTTCCGACCGCGAAAATAAAAGTATATCCCTCATTCAATTCATTACAACTTTTAGCCCATAGGTTGCTGTTGCCGTATGCTGAGATGATCAATGTCTCTGTAACTGGGCGTCCTTGGAAAGCTCTTGATGTGGCTCTATTGGAAAATCGCATACTAATCGGGGTGCTTACCGACCATAAGAAAGGACCGGCTGAAATTGCTGCCAGATTGTTGGAGTATGGATATGATAATTATGTCATGACTGTCGGGGAATGCCTTGGGAATGATACAGAGAAAATAAGGGAGATCTCTTTGCAGAATGCCACTGAGCAATCATTTAGGAATCCAAATTGCGTAATTCTCAAAATGAACACTGAAAGAAGAAGGTATTTTGGTATTCCTGAAAAACTGTTTGCCCACCTTCCCGGACGCGACAATATGATAACCAAGATGCCGGTTAGGCTGCTGTCATTGTCGATGCTTGATCTTTATGGACGAAAAGTGATGTGGGATATCGGTTTCTGCACCGGTTCGGTTTCTATTGAGGCTAAACTGCAATTCCCGTCACTTGATGTGATTGCTTTTGAGCGTCGTGAGGAATCAAGGAATCTTATCGAAGAGAATTGCTGCAGATTTGGTGTACCGGGAATCACAGGAGTAATTGCTGACTTCATGGATTGTGATCTCAGTCACTATCCCACTCCTGATGCAGTGTTCATAGGTGGTCATGGCGGACGGCTTGATGAGATGGTAAGCCGCTTATACAAAGTTTTAAATAAAAATGGAGTGATTGTCTTTAACTCAGTCAGTTCGGAAAGTTGCAAAGCATTCCGCAAGGCAGTGGAAGCCTGTGGCGGGAGAATAGAAGCAGAGCATCAGCTTGCTTTAGATGATCATAATCCAATTACAATACTGAAAGCTATATGAAATACATAGTTTATGTAAATGATGCCGGACATAAGTTGGGCGAAGTTATAAAAAAGGAACTTCCGGATTTTACTCTGATAGAGTATAAAGAAATGCCCGATATTGATTATTCAGTAATAGAGGCAATTATCTTTATAGGTGCTTTGGGAATATGTGTGCGCATGATATCTCCAATGGTAAATGATAAATATACTGATCCTGCTGTGGTTTGCGTGGATAGTGTCGGTCGCAATGCAATATCTGTTCTTTCCGGGCATGTCGGAGGTGCCAACCGATTGTGTGAGGAGATAGCTCACATTATTGGGGCGCGACCTGTGATCACTACGCAGAGTGACAACATCGGAATGTGGAAACTTGACATTTTGGATAAGTGTATGGGATGGGCTGTTGATGCATCGCGGGCAGAGATGAATCAAGCAATTGCTACTCTCATCAATGGTAAACCAGTCGGTCTGCTGCTTGATATCCGCGACCGTGGAACGGATTATTTGGAGTCAACTCTTCCTTCCAATGTTTCTATCGTCACTGATCGAACTGATATGTCGCAATATCAACTGATCATTGCTGTGACTCCATATATTTATAGTTTTGATATTCCAATACTCTACTATCGTCCGTTAGTTCTTAATCTTGGAGTCGGTTGCAGGCGCGACTGCAATCCTGACGGGGTAGCTGAGTATATTGGAAAGACTTTGGTAAAGAACGGTATCAGTCCGCAAGCTATCAAGTCGGTTTCAACAATTGATTTGAAGAAAGATGAGGCTCTCATAGCAGAACTATCTAAGTGGCACAACATTCATTTGTGTAATATATATACTTCCGATCAACTCGCTGGAATCAATGTGCCAAATCCTTCGGAAAAGGTGATGGAAGTGGCAGGGGTGCCTGGTGTTGCGGAAAGCTGTGCCATAAAAGCATCTGATTATGGTAAGATTATTTTGGAGAAGCAAAAGGGGAAGGTTTCTGAAGGCTCCGATTTCACCTTTGCCGTAGCTCTTGATAAAGGAGCTTTGCGGGGAGGTCATATTGAGATTGTTGGTGCCGGTCCCGGTGATCCTGAACTCGTATCTGTGCGGGGAAAGCGTTTCCTTGAGCAAGCCGACCTTATCTTATATGCCGGAAGCCTCGTTCCTATAGAACTGACCTATTATGCTAAGCCTGGTTGCACAGTAAGAAGTTCTGCCTCAATGAATCTTGAGGAGCAATTTGCTTTGATGAAGGAGTTTTATGATCGTGACAAACTCGTGGTCCGTCTTCATACGGGCGACCCTTGCATATACGGAGCGATACAGGAACAGATGGCGTTTTTCGACCGATATGGTATGAGTTACCATATCACTCCGGGTATTTCATCATTTCAGACGGCTGCCGCTGCTTTGAAATCTCAATTTACAATCCCGGAGAAAGTACAGACGATTATTCTGACAAGAGGCGAAGGTCGGACACCAATGCCGGAAAAAGAGCAGCTTCATAAACTTGCAGCATCTCAAAGCACAATGTGTATTTATCTTAGTGCCGGTATTGTAGATGACGTGCAGCGTGAACTGCTTATGGCATATCCTCCTGAGACTCCAGTGGCTGCTTGCTATAAGCTGACTTGGAAAGAAGAGAAAATCTATCGCGGTGTGCTCAAGGATCTTGCGCGCATAGTGCATGATAATCATCTGACGCTTACAACTCTTTTGGTGGTTGGCCATGCTATCGACAACAGGGAGGGTCTTTCACGACTCTATAATGAAAACTTTAAGCATCTGTTCAGAAAATGATCCTTGTGTTTGGAGGCACTACGGAAGGTCGCGTGGCGATAAAGACTCTCGACGAGGGAGAGGGGCGTTATATTTACTCTACATTCTCTACAAGCCAGAAAGTGGAATGTGCACATGGCACTCACATCAACGGGGGAATGTCGGAGCAAGATATGCTTGATGTATGCCGCGGGAATTCCGTTACTCTGATTGTGGATGCCGCTCACCCATTTGCAATCAATCTCCATTACACTATCGCATCGGTAGCTCGAGTTTTGGATATCCCTGTCGTGCGGTTGGAACGTATATATCCGGAGATACAACATCCTGGAATTATATGGACTGACAGCTATGCAGATGCAGTTGAAAAATTAAAAATTGCCGGCATTAAAAAATTGTTGGCTCTTACAGGAGTGCAGACGATTCCTAAGTTGAGGGATTTTTGGCAAAGCTGTGAAACCTGGTTTAGGGTTCTTGACCGCCAAGAATCCATAGACAAAGCCAAAAATTTTGGTTTTCCTGAGGATCATCTCGTGCTTTATGAGGAAGATTCCATCGGATCCTTAATTGAGCAGATTTCTCCTGATGCTATAATTACAAAGGAAAGCGGCATAAGCGGAGGTTTCGAAGAAAAGGTAGAGGCAGCAAAGCAATATGGTATTTCGTTGTTCGTGATCCGCCGCCCAAAACTCCCTGAGGAGTTTATAGTTGTTGAAGGGAGACATGGATTGCGTATGGAAATAGAGCGACTTCTGCCTGAGTTTTATAAACTGCATACAGGATTTACTACCGGATCTTGTGCCACTGCAGCAGCTAAAGCAGCTTTATGGGGATTACTAAAAAATGAAGTTCTTTCCGAGGTCAGTTTCAAGATTCCCGAGGGAGAGACTATGCGTATGGTGATTGAGAGCGTGACGATATCTCAATCGTCGGCAACCGCTACCGTAATCAAGAAAGCCGGGGATGATCCGGATGTGACCGATAAGAGCCGAATTTCAGTGACCGTAGCATTAGCTAATCATTCGGGCATAAAGTTTCTTGGAGGACCGGGAATAGGAATCGTCACATTGCCGGGTATAGGTTTGCCTATAGGTGAGCCGGCTATAAATCTGGTTCCTCGTGCAATGATCGAACGCGAACTTACACGCATGTATTCAGGAGGATTAGACGTGACTGTTTCTGTCGAAAATGGTGAAGAATTGGCTGTAAAGACCTTTAATCCTCGAATTGGAGTAATTGGTGGAATTTCGATAATCGGCACCTCCGGGATTGTACGCCCCTTTTCCCACGAAGCTTTTGTCGAAGCGATACGCAGGGAGATGGAGGTGGCTTTGGCTATAGGATGCAATAGAATTGTCGTGAATTCCGGTGGGAAAAGTGAGCGATATATGAAAGATTTATATCCATCATTGCCTCCACAAGCCTTTATCCATTATGGTAATGCCGTAGGAGACACAATGCTTTTGGCTCAGCAACTGCGTGTACCCAAGCTCACCATAGGATTGATGATTGGAAAAGCCGTGAAGTTGGCAGAAGGTAACCTTGATACGCATAGTCATAAGATTACTCTCAACCGTAGCTTCTTATGCCAAGTAGCTTCTGAAAATGGATGCTCCACGGATGCCATGAAAGTCATCGAAAAAACGAACATGGCACGCGAACTCTGGACCAGCTTATCTCCCGTCGATTCCAACCGCTTTTTCCCCGCCATCCTCCAATTATGCTACTCCCATTGCTCCTCCCTATACAAAGGAGACTTAGAGGCAGCCCTAATTGATGATTCCGGCAATATAAGGTATAAGTTAAAGGTATAAGTTATAAGAACGTAGGCTTGCCTTCGTGAGTGCACGACAGTACATTTTGGATGAATAATATGAGGAATGGTATTTTACAATTCCTCTGACTTTTTTCAGAAACAGGTATATTATTCCTCTGACTTTTTTCAAAATATACTTAAATTCCTTGATAATCAGAAAAAAAAGTATTATATTGCATTGCACTCGAAATATTTAGTTCAAGAGGGAATAACCTTTGTGGATGCTTATTGGTAAATTTGCTGTAATACCTTATCTAAATATGGTTTGAATTTCGAATCAGTGAGTGGACTTTTAAACATCGCATACACCAAATTTCCATATTCCTTTGGATGCAGCTTGCAGACAACTCTTTCCTGATCTACATTATTTAAGAACTGCTCTTTCGTTCCGACTTGAATTCCATAGTCAAAGGGAATCACGCAATTTCGTGGAAAATGAAATGGAATTCCGTCTAAATCTAATCCGACTTCAATGTCTTTATCAAAGAAATATCCCACTAAGCGTTTATCTTTCTTTACATATCCATGTTTCAACTGATCTAATGGAATACCGACCCTGCTTTGTGTTGTCGTAAAGCATGTGACAATTCTCAAATTGTCATCTTGATATATTGTTACAAAATATTTATACTTTGGAGGATGGATATTCTTCACAAAAGCATATACAACTTCTCCTGGCTCAAACATAAGATGTCAATTTATATTTGACCATTAAGTTGTGCTTGAAAGCCCATGCTCCATTTGGCGTCCTCATACACTTCACACAAATCCTCATCATCTTTAATAAGATCCTTGAGGTCTACGCGACAATCAGACTTGCCATCCTGAAACAGAACATGGTTTTCCAATTTGGTCTTAGTCCATAGGGCATCCGGCAAATGTGTTTGATCAGTCAGCCAATCAGCACTCTTGTCACCATATTTGGACAATTCTTCATCAATAATCGACAAATCAAATTCGCTTAGTTCTCCAAAAGGACCATTAGGATCATTATTGATTGGGATCAATGGATGTATGATAAGCTTGCCCTCCTCCGATTTAGTTGCTTTGACAAAATCAGAAAATAAATTATCCGTATCTTTAATTGAGTATATCTCCGGCGCCACAGGTCCTTTCTCCCATACATAATAATCCAACCATGTAAGGGGGAAGCCGCGCATCAACACAAATCGCTCATCTATCAAATAGACGATTTTGAGCATTTTGCGCATATTGATAGCTGGAACTTTATTAGCTATATAAGCTAATAAGGCTCCATTCTTTTTTCTGTTGGCCTTTATTCCTATACTCATATTCATTTTCAATTCAATTTGCAAAGATAACGCTTTTACTGGTAATAACCAACATTACTGTCATACTATTATTGAATTTTAACATTTAATTATTTAAGTTTCGCAAGCTCAATTTTCTTAAGTTCTAATTCTTTAGCGCAGGAACTGCGCTTATTCTCTGCGCGCTCCGGGCGATGCGAAGCAGCTCGTTTCCATTGCGAGCTTGCCAAAACCGAGTCGCGAAGCTTTCCAAAGCAATGAAACTTTGCGCCTTTGCGGCCTTTGCGTGAGATTTTGAGAACTTGCGAAAGTTGAGTTAATTAAATATCGGTAAAATTGAAATAGGCAATATTCAAGAAAATAAATCCTAAAAGTTCGTTATCAATATAATACCTCTTTATGCTATATACGATTACCGACGTTATTTGTAAATTTCCCATCTACCACACTCCCCCCTCACCAATTTCTATTTGAGACATCCCCAAGCTTCAGCTTGGTGCCTATCCATTCATCCACTCCCTAATAAATATCTGATCGTTTCCAAACCCACCATCGCGCTTCCAAATGTGGTATAAAAATATAAGATTTGGAAACGTGATGTAAATTATACGGGCTTATTGTTCCACGACGGTGCCAAATCAATAAATTTATATCCACATTTGGCACTCTCGTAGATTTATATTAAATTTGCAACCTAAACGAATTCTATGATAGGAAGAAAGCAAGAAATAGAACTGTTAGAGCAGGCATATCATTCTAATCGATCAGAGTTTATAGCCATCTACGGTCGTCGCCGAGTTGGCAAGACATTTCTCGTAAGGCAGTTATTTGCCGATAAATTTGCCTTCACTTATTCAGGAATACCTAATATCTCTACCAAGGTTCAACTGCATAATTTTTACAAAGAATTATTGGAGCAAGGCTGCAAGACTCAGTCTGCGCCAAAAAATTGGATAGATGCTTTCTTTATGTTAAGGGAACTTATTGCATCCAAACCCGAAGGCAAGAAAGTTATATTTCTTGACGAATTGCCTTGGATGGATGGCCGTCAGTCAAGTTTTCTCCCTGCATTTGAGAATTTCTGGAATGCGTGGGCCTCTGCCCGAAACGATATCCTTATGATAGTATGTGGTTCCGCCACATCATGGATCGTGAAGAAAATTCTCCATAATAG